>NZ_JAFMOZ010000138.1:0-140696 GCF_019049615.1 Rahnella sp. BCC 1045
GCTTGCGCCCATTGTGCAATATTCCCCACTGCTGCCTCCCGTAGGAGTCTGGACCGTGTCTCAGTTCCAGTGTGGCTGGTCATCCTCTCAGACCAGCTAGGGATCGTCGCCTAGGTGAGCCATTACCCCACCTACTAGCTAATCCCATCTGGGCACATCCGATGGCGTGAGGCCCGAAGGTCCCCCACTTTGGTCTTGCGACGTCATGCGGTATTAGCTACCGTTTCCAGTAGTTATCCCCCTCCATCAGGCAGTTTCCCAGACATTACTCACCCGTCCGCCGCTCGCCGGCAAAGTAGCAAGCTACTTCCCGCTGCCGCTCGACTTGCATGTGTTAGGCCTGCCGCCAGCGTTCAATCTGAGCCATGATCAAACTCTTCAATTAAAAGTTCGATTTGCTTAAACACGTTAAGCGGTGCTCAAAGTTTACTTTCGTAATAATTCACTAAATGAATTACTGCTTGGTCACTCTAAGACTTGATATTTTTTGCCACCGAAGTGGCTGATATCGTCTTGTGAGTGCCCACACAGATTGTCTGATAAATTGTTAAAGAGCAGTGAGTTACGCGCTTTCGCTTGCTAACTCGAGGTGGCGTATATTACGCTTTCCTCATTCAGTGTCAACCGTTTATTTCATCCGGTTGCCGCTGTTTTTAATCTTTCCGACCCGGTCACTTCGTGATGTTGTTCACGTTGTTCCCTGTCGATGGAGCGGCATTATAGGGATCCGAATTTTTTGCACAAGCCTTTTTTTGAATAAAAGGATCGACTGCGTATTTTTCGACCCTTTCGCCGTGATCTCGTCCGATCCGCTGGTTTTGTCACCGTTCTTATCGCCTCTGAATTGGTATTTCCCGCAGCCAGGACTATATTGCCAAGGTTAAAACTCAATTATGAGGTACTTACCTATGTCTCAGGCTTTGCGCCCTTATCAGGGATTAGCGCCAACATTGGGCGAAAGGGTGATGGTGGATCCTTCCAGTGTTGTTATCGGGGATGTCGATCTCGCGGATGATGTCAGTATCTGGCCGCTGGTTGTCATACGCGGTGATGTAAATAGTGTGTCGGTAGGTTGCAGATCGAATGTGCAGGATGGCAGCGTGCTGCATGTGACTCATCAGTCCCGCCAGAATCCTGAAGGGCACCCTCTTATTATTGGCGAAGACGTCACGGTCGGGCATAAAGCAATGCTGCATGGTTGTACGATCGGAAGCCGGGTTCTGGTAGGAATGGGATCCATACTGCTGGATGGAGCGATCATAGAAGATGATGTAATGATTGGCGCAGGAAGTTTGGTTCCCCCAGGAAAGCGGCTCGAAAGCGGCTATCTCTATTTAGGAAGCCCGGTTAAGCAGATCCGCGAACTGACCGCCGATGAACTTGCGGGGCTGACCTACTCTTCAAATAACTATGTCACATGGAAAGATGTCTATCTGGCGAGTAAATAGTTAATGAGCCTGGACAACGTATTCAACAAGGCTGTTCAGGCTCTTTCAGTTATCCCAGTAAATCTTGTTTTAACTGCGCCAGCACAGGCTCTATTTCTGGCATAACACCGTGCCATAAATAGAAAGCATGAGCGGCCTGTCCCACCAGCATTCCCAAACCATCAGCATAATGCGTCACACCGTTGCCTTTGGCCCAGCAAAGAAAAGGTGTCAGACCGGCCTGATAATACATATCGTAAACGCGCGTCTGTGCAGTGAAAACCTGCCCAGAGATTGCCGGGATTTCACCATTAATACCTGATGCCGTCGCATTGATAATCAGATCGAATTTCTCGCTGGCCAGTTCGCTGAACGCAAGAGCCCGGATCTCACCTTTGCTCTCGAATATATGACTGAGATGTTGTGCACGTTCAAAAGTACGGTTGGTAACGACAACGGAGCATCCGGAGGATAAAAGCGGAAGGATCACTCCACGTGCAGCTCCACCAGCGCCTATCAGCAATACCCGATCGCCGGGCTGAATAAGCGCCAGACGTTCCAGATCGCTCAACATTCCTATTCCATCGGTGTTATCCCCGAGCAATCTTCCGTCTTCAAGTTTTTTGAGAGTATTTACAGCGCCAGACATCGCCGCACGGTCAGTCAGTTCATCTGACTCAGCAAATGCCCGCTCTTTGAAAGGCACAGTAATGTTTGCCCCCTTGGCTCCCTTTTCAAAAAAGGATCGCAGCGTTTCTTCAAAATCTTCATTTGGCGCAAGCATCGTTCCATAACTGTGTTCAAGCCCTGTCTGGCTGGCAAACAATGCATGAATACGGGGGGATTTGCTGTGACTGATTGGATTACCGAATACCGCGAAAGATGGCATGACTTTCGTTCCTTAGCCTTGACGAATGAGATCGCCGGTGAGGGCATCCCTGATTTCAGATGGGTTTTCTCTTCCACCCACCTGGCCGTTGAGCACTGGGAAATCCTCACCAAACTGGAGACGGACTTCATCAGCCAATCGGCAAGGTTCCTGACCATTCAGATTCGCGCTGGTAGAAACCAACGGTTTTCCAAATTGCTGGCAGAGCTCTTTAACCCGCGGATGATCGGTTACGCGGACCGCCAGCGACGAGAAGCGCCCTGTCAGCCAGTCAGGCGTTGAGGGTTTTGCAGGCATCACCCAGGTCACCGGTCCAGGCCAAAACGACAAGATATGTTCGAGTTGCTGATGGGTTAATGATGAATCATCAATATAAGGGAGAAGTTGCTGATAGTTATCGGCGATTAAAATCAGCCCTTTATCTTTAGGACGTTTTTTAAGAGCCAAAAGAGACTCAACCGCCTGCTCGCTGTCAGGATCACAGCCTAACCCGAATACGGCCTCAGTCGGATAAGCGATAACCTGCTGTTGATGTAATGCTTCAAGTACCTTTGCAAGTGAGTTTTCTGCTTCTTTATTCATTTTCTTCGTTATCTTTTATTTCTACGGCTTTGCCGCACAGTTTACTGGCACAAAATAGTTTTATACCCTGCGCCGTTTTCTTTTCCATCAATAAAGGATATTGGCAGTGCACGCACTCGCCGGCAACGGGCTTATTATTGATGGCAAACTGGCAGTCCGGGTAGCGGTCGCAGGCGTGAAAAACCTTACCAAAGCGAGACTTACGCTGCAGCAGATGTCCTTTGCCGCATTGCGGACAACTGAGGCTGGTTTCTTCGGGTTTATCGATGACTTCAATATGGTCGCATTCCGGATACTCGCTGCACCCGATAAACATCCCATAACGTCCCTGGCGAAGCACCAGCGTGGCGCTGCATTTGGGACATAACTGCCCGTCCAGGATTTTCACAATATGTCCGTCGGCCTGTGATTTCAGGGGGCGGATATATTCGCACTGTGGATAGGATGAACAGCTGAGAAAAGGGCCGTGGCGACCACTACGGATCACCAGATCGGCCCCGCATTCCGGACAGGATTCATTTTGCTTTTCAGCAAAAAGTGCTGCTTTTGTCATATGTTACGTTTTACCTGTTATCTCTTAATGCAGATAACCTTCATTAACTTCAAATAACAGCTCTTCCATTTGCTGATATGCACTTTCATATCCGGGAATATTAAAAAGAACCATCAGCACCACCCACTTAAGATCCTCAAGATCGAATTCTTCAGTGTCCAGAGCCATAACACGATCGATTACCATTTCACGGGTATCGAAGTTTAAAACCTTTATCTGTTCCAGGAACAACAAAAAGCCACGACAACTGCTATCTAAACGGCTCGTTTCCTCGTCGGTGTAAACACGTAATGCTGAAGGATCTGAATCCAGCATATAAGATGGGGTTCCACCCTCTTGCATATCCGCAAGTTTTTCAAGCCAATTCAGCGCATTGTGAATATCGGCCCGGTGAAAACCAGCCTCGGTCAAGTCATCCGTTAACCTATCCTCGTCAACATTCATCTCCGCTTCGTTGTGAATGTAAGTTTCAAATAAGTACATTAGTACGTCGAACATGGCTTGCCCTCTAAATTCGGACATAGCCGCCGGATACAGCTGCGATCCATCCTGCTAACTCCAGCTCGAGTAGTTTACCTACCACTTCTGGCACAGGTTGGCCGGCACGTTCGGCGACGACGTCAACAGATGTCACCTCATATTCTACGTTAGCCAACACATCAGCAAATGGCAATTCAACTTCGCATTCTTGTGCACAAATAATCGCCTCTGACGCCTTTGGTGGCTTATCTCGGGGTGCTTTTGACAGTTCGGGGATTCGCAGAGTCGGAAACCAGGTTAAGCCGCTTCCAATATGCTCGGCAATATCATTAGGCTCAGTAACCAGGTAAGCGCCCTGTTGGATAAGCCAGTGAGTTCCTTCTGACGTCGGGCTGCCTAGTGGGCCGGGCAAAGCAAAAACTTCTCGGCCCTGTTCAAGTGCATAACGGGCTGTGATCAACGACCCGCTGCGCAAGGTTGCTTCCACAACCAGAACACCCACGCTGAGACCACTGATAATGCGGTTCCGGCGCGGAAAGTTGGCCGCAAGTGGCGGCGCAGTCACCAGATGCTCAGAAACCAGGGTCCCGCCTTGCTCAAGAATACTGTCGGCTAACATCAAATGACGAGATGGATAACGCTTCATCAGCCCGCTGCCAAGAACGGCGATAGTTTTTCCCTGCGCCTGTAATGTTGCTTTATGACTTATTCCATCAATTCCCATCGCAAGCCCGCTCGTCACGGTAAAACCGCTGCTTACCAGCCCGCCGGCAAAAACCTGTGCATATTGTTCACCGTAATGGGAGTAGTGACGGCTTCCCACCATTGCTATTTGAGGAGATAACAGCAAATCCGGATTACCTTCGACGAACAAAATCAATGGCGGAGACGGAATCTGCGCTAACAAAGGCGGGTAGAGCGCACAGCCAAATGTGACAAGATATCGGCTATCCCCTTCCAGCCAGTTTAGTGACGCGGATAGCCATTGCTGATTGATATTCCTGAAATCTTCTATTTGCTCCGCGGTAAGGCCGCACGAGAATAATTCAGAAGGGCCATAATGCCCCTGGCAGAAGAGTGCCCGAATTATGCCTTCGGCATGGGCAGCATCAAGGCGCCTGACGGCTGATAAACGTATCCATACTTCCTGTAATGTCATTATCCTGCCTCTGTTCAATGCCTTTCGACGAAGGATTCAATTGGCAGAGGATGCTGTCAATCGGAGCAGGAAATGTCTAGAATAGAGTCTATATATCTTCAATCAATTGAATAAAGATCCAGAAAAATATGTCCGTATTACAGATATTACATTTCCCAGACGAGCGGCTTCGCATTACTGCAAAACCGGTCAAAGAAGTTAACGCCGAAATTCAGCAGATCGTGGATGATATGTTTGAAACCATGTATGCAGAAGAAGGCATTGGCCTGGCTGCGACTCAGGTAGACATTCATCAACGTATTATCGTTATTGATGTCTCTGAAAATCGCGACGAACGCCTCGTTCTCATCAATCCTGAGCTGCTGGAAAAAAGCGGCGAAACCGGTATTGAAGAAGGCTGCCTGTCGATCCCTGATCAACGTGCGCTGGTGCCGCGCGCTGAGAAAGTGAAAGTCCGCGCTCTGGATCGGGAGGGTAAAACCTTCGAGCTGGAAGCTGATGACTTACTGGCGATTTGCATCCAGCATGAAATGGATCATCTGGTGGGTAAATTATTCGTGGATTACTTGTCACCACTGAAACGTCAGCGTATTCGCCAGAAGATGGAAAAAATGGCCAAGCTGAACGCGCGGGCTGACTAATATTCGAGTAACACAGGACACTGCTTTGCGGATTATATTTGCCGGTACCCCAGACTTCGCAGCGCGTCATCTTGACGCGCTTTTGTCATCAGAACATCAGGTTGTGGGTGTATTTACCCAACCCGACCGCCCGGCCGGCCGTGGTAATAAGCTGACTGCAAGCCCGGTAAAAACGCTGGCACTTGCTCATGATATTCCCGTGTTTCAGCCGAAATCTTTGCGCCCTGAAGAAAACCAGTCACTGGTGTCCGATTTGGAAGCTGATGTGATGGTGGTCGTAGCTTATGGCCTGATTCTCCCTAAAGCTGTGCTGGATATGCCTAAACTGGGCTGCATTAACGTACACGGTTCCCTGTTGCCACGCTGGCGTGGTGCCGCGCCGATTCAGCGTTCCTTGTGGGCTGGCGATGCTAAAACCGGTATCACTATCATGCAGATGGATGTGGGTCTGGATACCGGCGACATGCTGCATAAAGTGGAATGTGACATTCTTCCGGAAGATACCAGTGCATCCCTGTACAACAAACTGGCTGAGCTCGGCCCGGAAGGTATGCTTGAAACGCTCGGGCAACTGGCGAACGGCACGGCTCAACCAGAAGTTCAGAACGAAGAACTCGTTACGTACGCTGAAAAGCTGAGCAAAGAGGAAGCCCGCTTAGACTGGACGCTTTCCGCAGACCAGCTGGAACGTTGTATACGTGCATTTAATCCGTGGCCTGTCAGTTTCTTTATGATTGACGACCAGCCCGTAAAAGTCTGGTCAGCTGAAAGTTTGCCTGCAAGCCATAGCACCCTGCCCGGCACCATTGTTTCTGCAGATAAAAAGGGGATCCAGGTTGCTACGTCTGACGGCATCCTGAATATCACCCAGTTGCAACCTTCAGGTAAAAAAGCAATGTCCGCACAGGACTTGCTGAACTCTCGTCGTGAATGGTTTATCGAAGGCTCTCGTTTAGCCTGACTCTTCCGACTACGCCCGATATTTCGTCGGGCCTTACCTTTCTGATAATGCTGATCCATTCAGCCATTTGAACAATGAAAACAGCCTATAATCTTCGTAGTATTGCAGCTCAAGCCATCAGTCAGGTTTTAGATAAAGGCCTGTCATTGTCGACGGTCCTTCCCGGTTTGCAGAAAAATATTTCAGAAAAAGATCGCGGATTATTGCAGGAATTATGTTTCGGCACACTGAGGGTATTGCCTCAGCTCGAATGGTGCCTGCAACAACTCATGGCAAAACCGTTGACGGGAAAGCAACGGACACTGCATTACTTACTGATGGTTGGCCTGTATCAGCTAATTCATACGCGTATTCCCGCTCACGCAGTGTTAGCAGAAACTGTTGATGGTGCTGTGGCACTAAAGCGCCCTCAGCTAAAAGGTCTGATCAACGGCGTTCTCCGGCAGTTCCAGCGTCAGCAGGAAGAATTGCTGCAACGTATGGCCAATAATGACAGCCGCCATCTCCATCCGAGCTGGCTTCTTAATCGTCTTAAGAAAGCCTATCCCGACGCCTGGGAAAGCATTGTTGATGCGAATAATCAAAGGCCGCCTATGTGGCTACGCGTAAACCGCATGCACAATACCCGCAACGATTATCTTCGACTGTTGAATGAAGCGCAGATTGAAGCCGTTCCACATCCTGATTATTCCGATGCACTGCGTCTGATCACGCCTTGTCAGGTCAGTCTGCTCCCAGGATTTTCAGAAGGATGGGTGACGGTTCAGGACGCTTCTGCACAAGGCAGCGTTGATCTGCTGGATCCACAGGATGGCGATATGATCCTCGATTTGTGCTGCGCGCCTGGCGGTAAAACGACCCACATACTGGAGGCCGCGCCTAAATCTCATGTGCTGGCTGTGGACGTGGATGAACAACGTCTGAAGCGTGTTCATGAGAATCTGCAGCGTTTAAAACTTAATGCGGAAGTGAAGCAAGGCGATGGACGTGAGCCACAGGCCTGGGCTGGCGAGCGTATCTTTGACCGCATTCTGCTGGATGCACCGTGCTCGGCGACCGGCGTTATCCGCCGGCATCCCGACATAAAGTGGCTACGCAGAGACAGCGATATTACTGAGCTGGCAGGCTTGCAAAAAGAGATCCTGGAAGCCGTCTGGCCACGCCTTAAAAGCAAGGGTGTAATGGTTTACGCAACATGCTCAGTTTTGCCCGAAGAAAATTGCCTGCAAATAGCGGAATTTCTTAAATCTCACCCGGATGCGACGCTATTTGAGACCGGCACGAGGGAAAAACCAGGCAGACAAAACCTTCCACACGCCGATGACGGCGATGGCTTCTATTACGCTAAACTGATCAAAAGCTGATTGTTTACTATTAATGCTACTTATTCAGGCTGAAATCTTCGAAGCCAAGCAGAGAGTCATATGAAAATAATAATTCTCGGGGCCGGACAGGTTGGTGGAACACTCGCTGAAAATCTGGTGGGTGAAAACAATGACATTACCGTTGTCGATACCAACACCGTCCGGTTACGTCAGCTTCAGGACAAATTTGACCTGCGCGTTGTGCAGGGACATGGCTCTCACCCACGCGTACTCCGCGAAGCCGGAGCTGAAGATGCCGATATGTTGGTGGCGGTGACTAATTCTGACGAAACCAACATGGTGGCATGTCAGATTGCGTATTCGCTTTTCAATACCCCAAACCGCATCGCACGCATTCGTTCCACGGAATATATCCGTGAATCCGAAAAGCTTTTCAGTCCAGAAGCTGTGCCGATTGACCATCTGATTTCGCCTGAGCAACTAGTTACCGATTACATCTACAAATTAATCGAATATCCGGGTGCATTACAGGTTGTGAACTTTGCAGAAGGGAAAGTGAGCATTGCCGCAGTTAAAGCCTATTATGGCGGTCCGCTGGTAGGTAATGCACTCTCTTCAATGCGTGAACACATGCCGCACATCGAAACTCGCGTTGCAGCCATTTTCCGCCAGGACCGCCCGATTCGCCCGCAGGGTTCAACCATTATTGAAGCAGGTGATGAAGTGTTCTTTGTTGCCGCCTCTCAGCACATCCGTGCGGTTATGAGCGAACTTCAACGGCTGGAAAAACCATATAAGCGGATCATGATTGTCGGTGGCGGCAATGTGGGTGCCGGACTGGCACAAAAGCTTGAGAAGAATTACAGCGTAAAACTGATAGAACGCGATCAGCAGCGGGCAGCTGAACTGGCCGAGTTGCTGCAAGACACGATTGTTTTCTACGGTGATGCCTCTGATCAGGAATTGTTAGCAGAAGAACATATCGAACAAGTTGATGTGTTTATTGCGATTACTAATGATGATGAAGCAAACATCATGTCGGCGATGCTTGCAAAACGTATGGGCGCCAAAAAAGCGATGGTTCTCATTCAGCGCAGTGCGTACGTGGATTTGGTGCAAGGCAGCGTGATTGATATTGCGATTTCACCTCAGCAGGCGACGATTTCGGCACTGCTTGGGCACGTCAGAAAAGCAGATATCGTCAGCGTTTCGTCATTACGCCGTGGTGTAGCCGAAGCTATTGAGGCGATTGCACATGGCGATGAGACCACCTCTAAAGTTGTTGGTCGTACGGTAGAGCAAATTAAATTGCCGCCAGGTACGACTATCGGCGCGATCGTCCGTGGGAATGACGTCATCATTGCTAATGGAAATAGCAGAATCCAACAAGGTGATCATGTGGTGATGTTCATTACAGATAAGAAATTTGTCAGGGATGTGGAACGTTTGTTCCAACCTAGCCCGTTCTTCTTATAAATTGATGAATTGCCGAAAATATATGGCGTTAAGCAGGATTCAGTAGAGAACTTTTGTAGCGAAGACGCGACAAATGGTCTTTACTTGGTTGGACACATTTGATGAATTTGCCAAGGAGTATTTTATGAGTTTTATGAAAGAGTTTCGTGAATTTGCCATGCGTGGCAACGTGGTCGACCTTGCCGTCGGTGTAATCATTGGTGCAGCCTTCGGCAAGATAGTGTCATCATTTGTTGCTGATATTATTATGCCACCGCTGGGTTTACTCATTGGTGGAGTCGATTTCAAGCAATTCGCTTTTGTACTCAGAGACGCACAAGGAACGGTACCGGCAGTCGTAATGCATTACGGTGTGTTTATCCAAAATATTTTTGATTTCGTCATTGTTGCTTTGGCAATCTTCTGCGCAATTACTTTGATGAACAAAATGCGCCGTAAACAGGAAGATGTTCCTGCGGCACCACCGAAACCGACTGCGGAAGAAACTTTGCTCGCAGAAATTCGTGATCTGCTTAAAGAGCAGCAAACACCGAGATTGTAACGAAGAAGAAAGTTGCTGTTGCTTTAAGTTTTAGAAGGGCAGTGTTGAATATTCGATTAAACGCTCAACACTGCCCTCCATATAATTCCCTTTTCCATTTTTTTCTTTTCTACGATAACTTCCCTTACCCTTTAGATTCTTTTCAATGCGCTGCTTAAACAGTGGATCATGAAGAAGAGCCTGCAAGGCATTATCCTGAATGGTCCCTTTTTGGTGCTTATACTGAGTCATAACTCCCTCGTTTTTTAGAAATGCAACATGGCTAAATTGCCAGCGCATAATACTGCGTTTAATTTCCAACCGGTAGCTCTTTTCAAAATGCTTGAGCAGATTAGATCACTTTTCCTGCCCCATCTTCAAGCGCTTCTAATATTGAACAACTCTCACTGGTATGCGCAGAACCACAGCAGGCGGCACTCAATCTTTTCAAAGATTCACGCATCCGGGTGAGCTCTTGTAATTTGAGCTCAACCTCAGCCAGACGCTCATCAACAATAGACTTAGATTCCTGACATGTGTGATGAATAGGATCGACCCGAATAGAAAGCAGTTCTTTAATTGCTTCAAGCGTAAACCCGGTAGATTTTGCATACCGAATGAATCGCAACCGTTGTAAGTCGTTTTCATCATATTGACGATAACCGGAGGTAGTCCGTAAACCCGCCGCCATCATTTCCTGTTTTTCATAATAACGAACAGTATCCGTAGAGACCCCTGCCAAAGCAGCTAGCTCACCAATTTTATACATATTCACTCACCTCTAAACTTATCCTTCAGCGCATCTTTGTAGCGCCCATGAAGAAAATCGATATTCATTCCCGCTTGCTGCAAACGCAACTGAAGAATTTTGAGACGCTTTTCAACAGCTGAAAACTGAGGATCATCCCGCGTTAAAACATTAAGTATATGATCTAATTCGATCGCTTCTTTTCGGTCCTGCAACTCAGGAGGCAAATAACCTGCGTTTTTAAGAATACGATAAGCGGTTCTTAGCTCTTCAGGAATGCCGCTGTCATCATCGAGTATAAGAGGTCTGCCAGACCCCGGAAGATTATCAAACTCACCATTTTCCCGGGCCTCTTTAATGTGTTTTTCAACCCACTGGTCAATAAGAAACATGATTTTTCCTCAGCCAAACGGTTAGCTTCACAACGTTAAGGCAGCATAGCGCGGATAAAAGAGAAATTCAGGATGAATGGTGCCGGAGGTAACGAAATTTAAAGCATCAAAATTTAGACGTAAAAAAACCGGGCAGAGCCCGGCTTTTTCATGCATCTACAGATTATTCAGCAGTTGCTACTTCTGCTTGTGACTCTGCACGATCAACGAGCTCGATGTAAGCCATCGGCGCATTGTCGCCTGCACGGAAACCACACTTCAGAATGCGAGTGTAACCACCGGCACGGCTCGCGAAACGCGGGCCCAGTTCATTAAACAGTTTTGCCACGATCTCGTTATCACGAGTACGGGCGAATGCCAGACGACGATTTGCAACGTTGTCGGTCTTGGCAAGAGTAATCAGCGGCTCAACAACGCGACGCAGCTCTTTCGCTTTCGGCAGGGTCGTCTTGATGATCTCATGACGAACCAAAGAGCCGGCCATGTTACGGAACATAGCCTGTCGGTGGCTGCTGTTACGGTTCAGTTGACGACCACTCTTACGATGGCGCATGACCTTATCCTTCTCAGTAAAACCTTAACCTGTGATCCGGTTACTCGTCAGCAATACTTGCTGGTGGCCAGTTTTCCAGGCGCATGCCCAGAGACAAACCACGGGACGCAAGTACGTCTTTGATCTCAGTAAGAGATTTTTTACCCAGGTTAGGTGTTTTAAGTAACTCAACCTCGGTACGCTGTACCAGATCACCGATGTAGTGGATTGCTTCTGCCTTAAGGCAGTTAGCAGAGCGGACAGTCAATTCCAGATCGTCAACAGGGCGCAGCAGGATTGGATCGAATTCCGGCTTCTCTTCTTTGACTTCCGGTTGACGTACATCACGTAAATCAACGAAAGCTTCAAGTTGTTCAGCAAGAATGGTCGCCGCACGACGAATCGCCTCTTCAGGATCGATCGTACCGTTGGTTTCCATTTCGATAACCAGCTTGTCCAAATCAGTACGCTGTTCTACACGCGCTGCTTCAACATTGTAGGCAATTCGCTCTACAGGGCTGTAGCATGCGTCTACTAACAGACGACCAATTGGGCGCTCATCTTCTTCCGAATGAATTCGGGCAGACGCCGGCACATAACCACGACCGCGCTGAACTTTGATACGCATGCTGATAGCAGCGTTCTCATCGGTCAGGTGGCAGATGACATGTTGCGGCTTGACGATTTCGACATCACCATCATGGGTAATGTCGGCTGCAGTCACAGGGCCAATGCCAGACTTATTCAGGGTAAGAATAACTTCATCTTTCCCTTGAACTCTCACCGCCAGCCCTTTCAGGTTGAGCAGGATCTCCAGGATATCTTCCTGTACGCCTTCTTTGGTGCTGTACTCATGCAGTACACCATCAATCTCAACCTCGGTCACCGCGCAACCCGGCATGGATGAAAGCAGAATACGGCGCAGTGCGTTGCCTAAAGTATGGCCAAAGCCACGTTCTAAAGGCTCAAGGGTCACCTTGGCGTGCGTCGAACTGACTTGCTCGATATCTACCAGGCGCGGTTTTAGAAACTCTGTCACAGAACCCTGCATTGTGTCCTCTCTTTGGTACTAAGCTTTACTTGGAGTAAAGCTCGACGATCAGGTGTTCGTTAATGTCGGAAGACAGATCAGTACGTTCAGGCATACGCTTGAACACACCTTCCATCTTAGCAGCATCAACTTCAAGCCAAGTCGGCTTTTCACGCTGTTCAGCCAACTCCAAAGCGGCCTTCACGCGAGATTGCTTTTTAGCTTTCTCGCGGATGCTGACAACGTCATTCGGAGATACCTGATAAGAAGCGATGTTAACAACGCGACCGTTTACCATGATAGCTTTGTGGCTAACTAACTGGCGCGATTCCGCACGAGTAGCGCCGAAGCCCATACGATAAACAACGTTGTCCAAACGACCTTCAAGCAGTTGCAACAGGTTTGCACCGGTGTTGCCTTTCAGGCGTGCTGCTTCTTTGTAATAGTTACGGAACTGACGCTCCAGAACACCGTAAATACGACGAACTTTTTGCTTTTCACGTAACTGTACACCGTAGTCAGACAGACGCGGTTTACGCGCACCATGCTGACCAGGAGCTTGTTCAATTTTACACTTGGTATCGATCGCGCGAACGCCAGATTTAAGGAATAAATCTGTGCCCTCACGACGGCTAAGCTTGAGCTTAGGACCCAAATATCTTGCCATTTTCTCTCTCCAACAAACCTAAAAAAGCAGCGTTATACGCGGCGCTTTTTCGGCGGACGACAACCGTTATGAGGGATAGGAGTCACATCAGTAATATTAGTGATGCGGAAACCAGCCGCGTTTAATGCGCGGATAGTAGACTCACGACCAGGACCAGGTCCTTTAACCATAACTTCCAGATTCTTGATACCGTATTCTTTCACTGCGTCAGCGCAGCGCTCTGCTGCAACCTGAGCTGCGAACGGAGTGGATTTACGAGAACCACGGAAACCGGAACCACCAGCTGTTGCCCAACCCAAAGCATTACCCTGACGATCGGTAATGGTAACAATGGTGTTGTTGAAAGAAGCATGGATATGAGCCACGCCGTCAGAGACTTGTTTTCTTACACGTTTACGTGTACGAACAGGTGCCTTTGCCATTTATTCAATCACCCCGATTATTTCTTGATCGGTTTACGCGGACCCTTACGGGTACGTGCGTTAGTCTTGGTACGCTGACCGCGTACTGGAAGACCACGACGATGACGCAAACCACGATAAGTCCCAAGGTCCATAAGACGCTTGATGCTCAGGGTGACTTCACGACGCAGATCACCTTCAACAATGAACTTGGCAACTTCGTCACGCAGTTTTTCGATTTGCTCTTCAGACAGCTCACTGATCTTAACATTTTCAGCAATACCGGATGCAGCACAGATAGACTGTGAGCGGGTTTTACCGATGCCGTAGATCGAAGTTAATGCGATCACGGTATGTTTCTGATCAGGAATGTTAATGCCTGCTATACGGGCCACTATGCACTCCTACTATTTATATACGGCAATACCATTCTGAAAAGCCCGTTTTCAGGATACTCAAATAGTATTGCTGCTTACATACAAAAGATTGGCTGGCTAATCTAGCCAGCTCAACCCAACTTTGCAAGAAAAATATGCGAGATAATCAGCCTTGACGCTGTTTATGCTTCGGTTCTGCGCTGCAGATTACGCGAACGATACCGTTACGCTTAACAATTTTGCAGTTACGACATAATTTCTTGACGGAAGCACGAACTTTCATTTTTACTCTCCGTAACTTCGCAAACGCACCAGATTAGCGGTTATAGCCTTTCAGGTTTGCTTTCTTCAATGCAGACTCGTACTGACTTGACATCATCAGAGTTTGCACTTGAGCCATAAAGTCCATAATGACAACGACTACGATTAGTAGTGAAGTACCACCAAAGTAGAATGGAACTTTCATCGCGTCACGCATGAACTCCGGGATAAGGCAGATGAAAGTAATATACATCGCACCAATTAAGGTTAAGCGAGTCATTACTTTATCGATGTACTTCGCCGTTTGCTCTCCCGGACGAATTCCTGGTACAAATGCACCGGACTTCTTCAGGTTATCTGCTGTCTCACGCGGGTTGAACACCAACGCAGTATAAAAGAAACAGAAGAAGATGATTGCAGTCGCATAGAGTAACACATAAAGCGGTTGTCCAGGCTGCAAATACAGCGAAATCGTAGTCAGCCAGTTCCAACCAGTTCCGCCCCCGAACCATGATGCAATCGTGGCAGGGAACAGAATGATGCTGGAAGCGAAGATTGCTGGGATAACCCCGGCCATATTCACTTTCAACGGTAAGTGCGTGCTCTGTGCTGCATAGACACGACGACCTTGTTGACGCTTGGCGTAGTTAACGACGATACGACGTTGACCACGTTCTACAAACACAACAAAGAAAGTCACTGCAAACACTAAAACTGCAACCAACAGCAACAGGAGGAAGTGCAGGTCGCCTTGCCGAGCTTGTTCGATAGTATGGGCAACTGCTGGCGGAAGACCCGCTACGATACCGGCAAAAATAATGATCGAAATACCGTTACCGATACCTCGTTCAGTAATTTGCTCACCCAGCCACATCAGGAACATTGTCCCGGTAACCAGACTCACAACTGCAGTAAAGTAGAATGCGAAGCCTGGATTCAACACCAGGCCTTGCATACCAGGCATGTTCGGCAAACCGGTAGCAATACCGATAGACTGAAACACTGCCAATACCAGCGTACCGTAGCGGGTATACTGGCTAATCTTACGACGGCCAGCCTCCCCTTCTTTCTTAATTTCCGCTAACGCTGGATGAACCACCGTCAACAACTGGATAATGATCGATGCCGAAATGTACGGCATGATCCCCAGAGCAAAGATTGAAGCACGGCTGAGAGCACCACCAGAGAACATGTTAAACATTTCAATGATAGTGCCTCTTTGCTGCTCGAGCAATTTGGCAAGTACAGTGGCATCAATACCAGGGATCGGAATAAAAGAGCCGATACGGAAAACAATCAGCGCACCGATAACAAACAAAAGTCTGCGCTTCAGTTCGCCTAGTCCACCCTTGGCACTTTGAAAATCTAATCCCGGTTGCTTAGCCATCTGCTACTTATTCCTCAATTTTACCGCCAGCAGCTTCGATAGCAACACGAGCGCCTTTGGTGACACGCAAACCACGCAGAGTTACCGCACGACCAACTTCGCCTGAAAGGATTACTTTCGCGAACTCGATCTGGATACCAACTACGTTAGCGGCTTTCAGCGCGTTCAGGTCGATCACGTCGCCTTCCACCAGAGCCAGTTCAGACAGACGAACTTCTGCCGTGATCATAGCTTTGCGGGAGGTGAAGCCGAATTTCGGCAGACGACGATATAAAGGCATCTGACCACCTTCAAAACCGCGACGTACGCCACCGCCAGAACGTGAGTTCTGACCTTTGTGACCACGACCACCGGTTTTACCCAGGCCAGAACCGATACCACGACCTACACGCCTTGGCGCTTGTTTGGCACCATCAGCCGGAGACAGAGTATTTAAACGCATCTCTTACTCCTCAACCTTAACCATGTAGGAAACCAGGTTGATCATACCGCGTACAGCAGGAGTATCCTCGCGCTCTACGGTGTGACCAATACGACGCAGACCCAGACCAACCAGAGTAGCTTTATGCTTAGGCAGGCGGCCAATAGAACTGCGAGTTTGTGTAACTTTAATAGTCTTTGCCATGGTTAATTACCCCAGAATTTCTTCAACGGATTTACCACGCTTGGCAGCGACCATTTGTGGGGATTTCATATTTGCCAGAGCGTCGATAGTTGCACGAACCACGTTAATCGGGTTTGTAGAACCATAAGCTTTAGCCAATACGTTATGTACCCCTGCAACTTCCAGGACGGCGCGCATTGCACCACCGGCGATGATACCGGTACCTTCGGAAGCCGGCTGCATGAACACACGGGAACCCGTATGAGCACCTTTAACAGGATGCTGCAGGGTGCCGCTATTCAGCGCGACATTCAACATGTTGCGACGGGCTTTTTCCATCGCTTTCTGGATCGCTGCCGGAACTTCGCGTGCTTTGCCGTAGCCAAAACCAACGCGACCGTTACCATCACCAACTACTGTCAGTGCGGTAAAGCTGAAGATACGGCCACCTTTTACGGTTTTAGATACGCGGTTTACCGCGATCAGCTTTTCCTGCAGTTCGCCAGCTTGTTTTTCGATGTGAGCCATCTTAAACCTCTTCCTTAGAACTGAAGGCCAGCTTCACGGGCAGCATCTGCCAGTGCCTGGACTCGACCATGATATTGGAAACCGGAACGGTCAAAGGATACTTTCGTGATCCCTTTTTCCAATGCGCGTTCTGCGATAGCTTTACCTACAGCAGTGGCAGCATCTTTGTTGCCGGTATACTTCAGTTGCTCAGTAATAGTTTTTTCTACAGTAGATGCAGCAACTATGACTTCAGAACCGTTTGGTGCGATGACCTGTGCGTAAATATGACGCGGGGTACGATGTACCACCAGACGAGTCGCACCCAATTCTTTGAGCTTGCGGCGTGCGCGGGTCGCACGACGGATACGAGCAGATTTCTTATCCATAGTGTTACCTTACTTCTTCTTAGCCTCTTTGGTACGCACGACTTCGTCGGCGTAACGGACACCCTTGCCTTTATAAGGCTCAGGACGACGGTAGGCACGTAAATCCGCAGCAACCTGACCGATTACCTGCTTATCAGCGCCTTTCAGCACGATTTCAGTTTGGGTCGGACATTCTGCAGTAATGCCTTCCGGCAGTTGATGATCGACCGGGTGAGAAAAGCCTAAGGCTAAATTCACCACGTTGCCTTTAACAGCAGCACGATAACCAACACCTACCAGTTGAAGCTTTTTAGTGAAGCCGTCGGTAACACCTACAACCATAGAGTTCAACAGTGCACGAGTGGTACCCGCTTGGGCCCAACCATCTACAGCGCCTTCGCGTGGAGCGAAAGTCAGTGTATTTTCTTCCTGTTTTACTACTACAGCGTCATGGATAGTACGTGACAGCTCGCCGTTTTTACCCTTAATCGAAATAACCTGACCGTTGAGTTTAACCTCTACGCCGGCAGGAATGACGACGGGTGCTTTTGCAACACGAGACATTCTTTCCTCCCAATTAAGCTACGTAGCAGATAATCTCGCCACCAAGACCAGCCTGGCGAGCTGCACGATCGGTCATAACACCTTTAGAGGTAGAAATAACAGCAATACCCATACCAGCCATAACTTTAGGCAGCTCATCTTTTTTCTTGTAGATGCGCAGACCTGGACGGCTGATACGTTGAATGCTTTCTACCACTGGGCTTCCCTGGAAGTACTTCAGTACTAATTCCAGTTCAGGTTTGGCGTCGCCTTCGATTTTAAATTCTTCAATATAGCCTTCTTCCTTCAGCACGTTGGCAATAGCCACTTTCAGCTTGGAGGAAGGCATGGTGACCGCAACTTTGTTCGCGGCTTGACCGTTACGGATACGGGTCAGCATATCCGCGATCGGATCTTGCATGCTCATCTGTCTTTACTCCCGTGATTCAATTGGTGACAATTACCAGCTAGCCTTTTTAAGACCCGGAATTTCACCGCGCATAGCGGCTTCACGGACCTTAATACGGCTCAACCCGAACTTCCGCAGGAAAGCATGCGGACGACCAGTTTGACGGCAGCGGTTACGCTGACGAGACGGGCTGGAATCACGCGGCAGAGACTGCAGCTTAAGAACCGCATCCCAACGATCTTCGTCGGATGAGTTCACACCAGAGATAATAGCTTTCAATTCCTCGCGTTTAGCGCGGTATTTATCAGCCAGTTTTACGCGAACGACTTCGCGTGCTTTCATGGATTGCTTAGCCATTAGTAACCCTGCCTTACTTGCGGAACGGGAAGTTAAAGGCTGTCAGCAATGCACGGCCTTCATCATCGGATTTCGCAGTAGTGGTGATAGTAATATCTAAACCACGAACGCGATCGACTTTATCATAATCGATTTCCGGGAAGATGATCTGTTCACGCACGCCCATGCTGTAGTTACCACGACCATCGAAAGACTTAGCAGACAAGCCGCGGAAGTCACGAATACGTGGAACAGCAATAGAGACCAGACGCTCAAAGAACTCCCACATGCGTTCGCCGCGGAGGGTTACTTTACAGCCGATCGGATAGCCCTGACGGATTTTGAAGCCTGCAACTGATTTGCGTGCTTTGGTGATCAGCGGTTTTTGACCGGAGATTGCTGCCAGGTCAGCTGCTGCGTTATCCAGCAGTTTCTTGTCAGCGATCGCTTCACCAACACCCATGTTCAGGGTGATCTTCTCGACCCGAGGGACTTGCATGACAGAATTGTAACCAAACTCAGCCATGAGTTTTTTTACGACATCGTCTTTGTAGTAATCATGCAGTTTCGCCATCGTACTACTCCAAATTACTTGATAGTTACGCTGTTAGACTTGAAGAAACGTACTTTTTTGCCGTCTTCGAATCTAAAGCCTACACGGTCCGCCTTGCCAGTAGCCGTGTTGAAGAGAGCAACGTTAGAAACCGGAATTGCAGCTTCTTTTTCAACGATGCCACCTGGTTGATTCAGGGCCGGTACAGGCTTCTGATGTTTTTTAACCAGGTTGATACCTTCAACAATGACCTTGCCAGAAGACAGGACATTTTTTACTTTACCGCGCTTACCTTTATCTTTACCGGTAAGCAGGATAACTTCGTCATCACGACGGATTTTCGCTGCCATGGTTCGCTCCTTAGAGTACTTCTGGTGCCAGAGAGATAATTTTCATGAACTTCTCATTACGCAGTTCACGAGTTACCGGCCCAAAAATACGCGTGCCGATTGGCTGCTCGCTGTTATTGTTTAAAATAACGCATGCATTACCATCGAAGCGAATGACAGAACCGTCCGGGCGACGAACACCCTTCTTGGTGCGCACCACTACCGCCTTCAGCACATCGCCTTTCTTCACCTTACCGCGAGGAATTGCTTCCTTGATGGTAATTTTGATGATGTCGCCGACGCCTGCGTAGCGACGGTGCGAGCCACCTAGAACCTTGATACACATTACGCGACGTGCACCGGAGTTGTCGGCCACGGTCAGCATAGTCTGTTCTTGGATCATGTTAGTGCTCCGCTAATGTCAACTACAACTTTAGGACCCAGGATAGGTCGTTAAGAAATCCCCACAATATGAGGGCGCGGCATTATAACACCGGTTCCCGATTATGGGTAGAAAAAATAAACGGCCCACGTACATGAGCCGTTTATCTATTTTTGAGAGGCGCTACTGTATTACAGAATCGCTTTCTCTACAACGCGAACCAAGGTCCAAGACTTAGTCTTAGACAGTGGACGGCATTCGCTGATTTCTACAACGTCGCCGATACCACATTCATTGTTCTCGTCATGTACGTGCAATTTAGTCGTACGCTTGATGAATTTACCGTAGATCGGGTGTTTCACCACACGTTCAATCGCAACAACGATGGATTTTTCCATTTTGTCACTGATTACACGACCCTGCAGAGTACGGATCTTGTCAGTCATTACGCACCCGCCTTTTCAGTCAGTAAAGTCTTCACACGTGCAACATCACGACGCACTTGTTTCAACAGGTGTGTTTGCTGCAACTGGCCACTTGCCGTTTGCATGCGCAGGTTAAACTGCTCACGCAAAAGGTTCAGCAGCTCAGTGTTCAGCTCTTCCACGCTTTTTTCGCGCAGCTCTTGTGCTTTCATTACATCACCGTCTTAGTTACAAAGGTGGTTTTGATAGGCAGTTTGGCTGCTGCCAGCTGGAAGGCTTCACGAGCCAGCTCTTCAGGCACACCGTCCATTTCGTACAGGACTTTACCAGGCTGAATCAAAGCAACCCAATACTCTACGTTGCCTTTACCTTTACCCATACGAACTTCGAGCGGTTTCTCGGTGATCGGTTTGTCCGGGAATACTCGGATCCAGATCTTACCTTGACGCTTAACTGCACGGGTCATCGCACGACGTGCTGCTTCAATTTGACGAGCAGTCAGACGACCACGGCCAACAGCTTTCAGACCGTAAGTGCCGAAGCTCACATCCGTACCTTGCGCAAGACCACGGTTGCGGCCCTTGTGCACCTTACGGAATTTTGTACGCTTTGGTTGTAACATCAGCGACTCTCCTTACTTGCGGCCTTTACGCTGCTGCTTTTTAGGTTGAGCAGCCGGTTCCGGTTGTTCAACTGCAGCCATACCACCCAGGATCTCACCTTTGAAGATCCATACCTTAACGCCGATTACACCATAAGTGGTGTGCGCTTCAGATGTGTTGTAATCGATATCCGCACGCAGAGTATGCAACGGAACACGACCTTCACGGTACCATTCGGTACGCGCGATTTCAGCACCGCCAAGGCGGCCGCTTACTTCAACTTTGATACCTTTAGCGCCAAGACGCATTGCGTTCTGTACAGCACGCTTCATAGCACGACGGAACATAACACGACGTTCCAGCTGTGAGGTGATGCTGTCAGCAACCAATTTTGCGTCCAGTTCCGGTTTACGGACTTCGGCGATGTTAATCTGCGCAGGAACGCCAGCGATATCCGCTACGACCTTACGCAGTTTTTCGACATCTTCACCTTTCTTGCCGATAACGATGCCAGGACGAGCAGTGTGAATAGTCACACGGATGCTCTTCGCTGGACGCTCGATAACGATGCGAGAAACGGAAGCTTTCGCCAGTTCTTTAGTCAAGAATTGGCGAACTTTAAAGTCGCTGTCCAGGTTGTCAGCGAATTCTTTGGTATTCGCATACCAAGTAGAGTTCCAAGGTTTGACAATACCCAGGCGAATACCATTAGGATGTACTTTCTGACCCATTGCTAGTCTCCAGAGTCTCAGCGATCGGACACAACCACAGTGATGTGGCTGGTGCGCTTCAGAATGCGATCTGCACGACCTTTTGCACGAGGCATAATGCGCTTCATGCTTGGGCCTTCGTCTACGAAAATCTTCGTGACTTTCAGATCATCGATGTCAGCGCCATCGTTGTGTTCTGCGTTAGCAATGGCAGACTCCAGTACCTTCTTAACCAGACCAGCAGCTTTCTTGTTGGTGTAGGCCAGAGTTTCCAGAGCTTGCGACACTTTCTTACCGCGAATCAGGTCCGCAACAAGGCGAACCTTCTGAGCAGAAGAACGAGCGTGGCGATGTTTAGCGATAGTTTCCATCTCTTCCTCCTACCTTAGCGCTTTTTAGCTTTTTTATCAGCCGCATGGCCGCGATAAGTACGAGTCGGCGCGAATTCACCCAGTTTGTGACCGACCATTTCATCGGAAACAAATACTGGTACGTGCTGACGACCATTATGGACAGCGATGGTCAAACCGATCATGTTAGGAAAGATCGTTGAACGACGGGACCAAGTGCGCAAAGGCTTCTTGTCACCGCTTTCCACCGCTTTCTCTACCTTCTTCAGCAAGTGCAGGTCAATAAAAGGACCTTTCTTGAGAGAACGTGGCATGGCTTATCCTCTAATTATTTTTTGCTACGGCGACGTACAATGAATTTATCAGTACGCTTGTTGCTACGGGTCTTCTTACCTTTGGTTTGAACGCCCCACGGAGTTACCGGGTGCTTACCAAAGTTACGACCTTCACCACCACCGTGTGGGTGATCGACTGGGTTCATCGCAGTACCGCGAACGGTAGGACGAATACCACGCCAACGTGCAGCACCTGCTTTACCCAGAACACGAAGCATATGTTCAGAGTTACCGACTTCACCTAAGGTGGCGCGGCAATCAACTTGAACTTTACGCATTTCGCCAGAGCGCAGACGCAGAGTTACGTAGGAACCGTCACGAGCAACGATCTGAACGTAGGCACCGGCTGAACGAGCCATCTGGCCGCCTTTACCTGGTTTCATTTCTACGTTGTGAACCGTTGAACCTACTGGGATGTTACGCATAGGCAGGGCGTTACCTGTCTTGATTGCAGCATCAACGCCAGATTGGATCTGGTCACCCACTTTCAGGCCTTTCGGCGCCAGGATATAACGGCGTTCGCCATCTTTGTACAGAACCAGCGCGATGTTCGCGGAACGGTTCGGATCGTACTCCAGACGCTCAACCACTGCAGCGATACCATCTTTGTTGCGTTTGAAGTCAACCAGACGATAATGCTGTTTGTGGCCACCACCGATATGACGGGTGGTGATACGGCCATTGTTGTTACGGCCACCGCTTTTGCTCAGTTTTTCAAGCAGCGGGGCAAAAGGTTTACCCTTGTGCAGCTCAGGGTTAACCACTTTAACAACGTGGCGACGACCCGGAGATGTAGGTTTACATTTAACAATTGCCATTGTTCTTACTCCTCCGACTTACTCAGCGCCGCTGATGAAGTCCAGATTCTGGCCTTCTTTCAGGGTGACGTAAGCTTTTTTCCAGTCGCTACGACGACCAACACGCTGACCGTGACGTTTAACTTTGCCTTTAACCAGCAAGGTGTTCACATCTTCGACTTCGACTTCAAACAGTTTCGAAACCGCAGCTTTGATTTCTGCTTTAGTCGCGTCTTTGGCAACTTTGAGAACGATGGTGTTGTTCTTTTCCATCGCAGTAGAAGCTTTTTCAGAAACGTGCGGCGCGCGCAGCACTTTCAGCAGACGTTCTTCACGAATCATGCCAGCATCTCCTCAACTTGCTTCACAGCGTCAGCAGTCATAACCACTTTGTCGAAGGCGATCAGGCTTACTGGATCGATACCTGCTACATCGCGAACGTCAACCTTGTACAGGTTACGTGCGGCCAGGAACAGATTCTCGTCGACTTCGCCAGTTACAATCAGCACGTCTTCCAGAGCCATGTCTTTCAGTTTCTGTGCCAGCAGCTTAGTTTTAGGCGCTTCAACAGAGAACGTCTCGACAACGATCAAACGATCTTGACGTACCAGTTCGGACAGGATGCTTTTCAGCGCGCCGCGGTACATCTTTTTATTTACTTTTTGACTGTGGTCCTGTGGCTTGGCAGCGAAGGTTACACCACCGGAACGCCAGATCGGGCTCTTTACAGAACCTGAACGCGCACGGCCAGTACCTTTCTGACGCCAAGGTTTTTTACCGGAACCAGTTACTTCAGCACGGGTCTTCTGAGCACGAGTACCTTGACGGGCACCTGCTGCATAAGCAACAACGACCTGGTGTACCAGCGCTTCATTGAAATCACGCCCGAAGGTAGTTTCGGAAACAGTCAGCGCGCTCTGCGCGTCTTTCACTACTAATTCCATTCCTATCTCCTCGACGTTAAGCCTTAACAGCAGGTTTAACGATCAGGTTGCCACCGGTAGCACCCGGAACAGCACCCTTGACCAGCAGCAGGTTGCGCTCAGCGTCAACACGTACTACGTCCAGGCTTTGAACGGTTACACGCTCGTTACCCAGTTGGCCTGCCATTTTCTTGCCTTTGAACACTTTGCCCGGAGTCTGGTTCTGACCGATAGAACCCGGAACACGGTGAGACAAGGAGTTACCGTGGGTAGCGTCTTGGGTACGGAAATTCCAGCGCTTAACTGTGCCAGCAAAACCTTTACCTTTAGAAGTACCGGTAACATCAACTTTCTTAACGTCTGCGAAAATTTCAACGCTAATGTTTTGACCTGCAGTGAACTCTTCACCTTCTGCAAGGCGGAATTCCCACAGACCGCGGCCAGCTTCAACGCCAGCTTTAGCGAAGTGACCCGCTTCTGGTTTGGTTACACGGTTAGCTTTTTTGCTACCAGTAGTAACCTGCACAGCACGGTAACCATCGTTGTCCAGGTCTTTGACCTGAGTAACGCGGTTTGCTTCAATTTCGATAACGGTTACAGGGATAGAAACGCCATCTTCTGTGAAGATACGAGTCATACCCACTTTCTTACCGACTAAACCAATCATTGTTTCAACCTCTCAATCGCTCAATGACCCTGATTAACCCAGGCTGATCTGCACGTCTACACCAGCAGCCAGATCCAGACGCATCAGAGCATCAACGGTTTTCTCGGTTGGCTCAACGATGTCAACCAGACGCTTGTGAGTGCGAATCTCATACTGATCGCGCGCATCTTTATTGACGTGCGGAGAAATCAGAATGGTAAAGCGCTCTTTGCGGGTCGGCAGCGGGATTGGACCACGAACTTGCGCACCAGTGCGCTTCGCAGTCTCAACGATTTCCGCAGTTGATTGATCGATCAGACGATGATCAAACGCTTTCAGGCGGATACGGATTCTTTGGTTCTGCATGAGACCAGAGCTCCAATTATTTTAAACGTAAATGATTACTCCTCATACCCATTTCGATTGATGGGAGAGTGTAATCGTTCTTAACATAACCCCCATATCGGGAGTATTGTCGACCGACAAGTAAACTTATCAGCCAGCTGATTCTTATCGAATCAGACTTACCAAGATTAGGTAAGCCCGCGCATTATACGTAAACAGGGAGAATAAGCAACAGACATTACCAAATGGAGTGCTTTTATTTTGCACTACCGTCAACTCGTTCCATCACCCACCTCATCACCTGAGTTTCAGGATCATTTATTGGCGGGCTGTATTACAACTGGGTGAGATATCAACATCCCGTTTCAGTCTTGATTCATAATGAATTCAGTTGGTCATTGCCTCTTCAGGCGCCAATATCATCCGTCATAAAAGATGTTATGACTTTGAATTAGCTAACGGGGGCATTCTTTGTACTATCCAATTTTATCTGAAGGTCAGTTTCAGGGAGTCGCCCGCTGTGTAGCTGCTTTCAGCGGCTTTTTGGCCGGTATGTTGCTCAATATCGTAGTTACCCGATTTATTCTAAAGTTTGCTTCGATTCCTGTGCCCCCGTTCACTCTGCCCGATATATCTTGTGCGAGAAGCTCTGATGAACCCGATCTATACCTGAAATCTCCGTTGCTTAGACAGATGAATTTTCGAAGGGCCAGCCTGTATTACCAGGACCAGCTTTCATACCGATCCCTTTTTGTCACCGGGAGCTGCACGCTCTTGTTTTTAGGTATGTCCTTTCTCTTCGATAATCCTATGGCCTGGCTGATAGTTTGTCTGTTTTCTTGTTTTCTCATCACATTGAGTGTTATCGACGCTTCAACATTCATTTTACCGGATGCCTTAACACAGCCGTTGCTGTGGCTCGGTCTGATGCTGAGTGCACTCGGTCATGGCGTGCCCGTTGAGTCTGCTATTTTCGGCGCAGTTTCAGGCTACTTGTCTCTTTGGTTTCTTTATTGGTGTTTGAGATTTGTGATAAAGAAAGAGGGGATGGGTTTTGGTGATTTTAAACTACTGGCAGCAATAGGCGCCTGGTCAGGCTGGGAAGCATTGCCTGCTGTATGTACACTGGCGGCATTAATCGGAATTTTTTATGCCGTGGTTTGGGGGAGGTTCTTACGACGGGGTAGTTTGATTCCTTTTGGCCCTGCCCTTTCAATATCTGGACTTCTGATTTACATCAGCCAGAGGAGTGACATTGCCTGGCTGATGTAATCGATGCTGCTATTGGGATGCTTCTTTGAGCTGGGACTGGATGTAGTTTTGTAACCCAATACGCCCAATTAATTCGATCTCAGTTTCGAGCCAATCGATATGGTGCTCTTCATCTGCAAGGATGGTGATCATTAAATCCCGGCTGACATAATCATGGACTGAATCAGCGTAAGCAATCCCTTCTCTCAGGTCTTTGGCCCCATCGAGTTCAAGTACTAAATCTGACTTCAGCATCTCCTCAACATCTTCGCCAATATTGAGCTTTCCGAGATCTTGAAGATTTGGGATGCCTTCGAGGAAAAGTATGCGTTCAATGTAAATATCGGCATGTTTCATTTCGTCGATAGACTCATGATACTCGATACCATTCAGGCGCATTAAGCCCCAGTTTTTGAACATTCGGGCATGCAGAAAATACTGGTTAATTGCAACCAGCTCATTTCCAAGAAGTTTGTTGAGATGAGCAATGACTTTTTTATCGCCTTTCATAGGTAACTCCTCCGTTCCGGTATCTAAAGCGTAGATCCGGCACAGAGTAAGTCAAAAAAAAGGCACACTTTTTAACGAAGTATTTTTACGCGATGTTTTTGAACTCTGGGATTTGTTGTAATTCATCTTCCATTATCTGTCGTGCAGCCCGCACACATTTTCCACACTGAGTTCCTACTGGAACAAAATTTCTGAGCTGCTGGAACGTTTGTGGCTGGTAACGCCTGACGGCCTGTCTGATCGTTTTATCACTGACCGAATTACATAAACACACGTACATATAAACCACACTTCGTCTAAATCTTAGGCTTACTGTAAATGAGAATGGTTATTATTGCAAATCCTGTTTATGCTCTTTATCTCACAAAAATTAGAAAATAAAAAAGGGTGCCGAGGCACCCTTTTTTGCTCTTAATTATCAGCGATTAAGCGATAACTTTAGCAACAACACCAGCGCCTACAGTACGGCCGCCTTCACGGATTGCGAAACGCAGACCGTCATCCATCGCGATTGGGTGGATCAAGGTAACAACCATTTTGATGTTGTCGCCTGGCATTACCATTTCAACGCCTTCTGGCAGTTCGATAGTACCGGTCACGTCAGTTGTACGGAAGTAGAACTGTGGACGGTAGCCTTTGAAGAATGGAGTATGACGGCCACCTTCATCTTTGCTCAGAATATAAACTTCAGATTCGAACTGGGTGTGTGGTTTGATTGAACCTGGTTTTGCCAGAACTTGACCACGTTCGATATCTTCACGTTTGATACCACGCAGCAGAACACCAACGTTCTCGCCTGCACGGCCTTCGTCCAGCAGTTTGCGGAACATTTCAACGCCAGTACAAGTTGATTTCACGGTATCTTTGATACCAACGATTTCAACTTCTTCGCCGACTTTAACGATACCGCGCTCTACACGACCGGTTACAACTGTACCACGACCAGAGATGGAGAATACGTCTTCGATTGGCAGCAGGAATGGCTTGTCAATTGCACGTTCTGGTTCCGGGATGTAAGAATCCAGGAAGCCAGCCAGTTCAATGATTTTTGCTTCGTAGTCTGCATCGCCTTCCAGTGCTTTCAGCGCTGAACCGCGAACAACCGGAGTGTCATCGCCTGGGAAGTCGTACATAGACAGAAGTTCACGAACTTCCATTTCTACCAGTTCCAGCAGCTCTTCATCATCAACCATGTCACATTTGTTCAGGAACACGATGATGTAAGGAACGCCAACCTGGCGACCCAGCAGGATGTGCTCACGCGTCTGAGGCATAGGGCCGTCAGTTGCAGCAACAACCAGGATCGCGCCGTCCATCTGAGCAGCACCGGTGATCATGTTTTTCACGTAGTCGGCGTGCCCTGGGCAGTCAACGTGCGCGTAGTGACGGCTTGGGGTGTCATATTCAACGTGTGAAGTGTTGATGGTGATACCACGAGCTTTTTCTTCTGGTGCGTTATCGATCTGGTCGAATGCGCGTGCAGAACCGCCGTAGGTTTTAGCCAGAACGGTAGTGATTGCTGCAGTCAGGGTAGTTTTACCGTGGTCAACGTGGCCGATAGTACCAACGTTAACGTGCGGTTTTGTACGTTCAAATTTTTCTTTAGACACGGCTATATTCCTTACTCTTGTGCTCTCCCTTCATAGAGAGAGCACGGGATCATTGTGTTTAAACCAGTGGCTTATTTGCCACGAGCTTCAATAACGGCCAGGGCCACGTTATTTGGCGCATCATCATACTTCAGGAATTCCATGGAGTAAGATGCACGGCCTTTGGTCAGTGAACGCAGCTGAGTTGCATAACCGAACATTTCGGAAAGCGGAACTTCAGCATGAATCACAACGCCAGTAGCGTTAGATTCTTGGCCTTTCAGCATACCACGACGACGGCTAAGGTCACCGATGACGTCACCGGTGTTCTCTTCCGGAGTTTCTACTTCAACCTTCATGATCGGCTCAAGCAGAACTGGTTTCGCTTTCTTAAAGCCATCTTTGAAGGCGATAGAAGCGGCCAGTTTAAACGCCAGCTCGGAGGAGTCGACATCATGGTAAGAACCGAAGTGCAGACGCACGCCCAGATCGACTACCGGATAACCCGCCAGTGGACCAGACTTCAGCTGTTCCTGGATGCCTTTGTCAATCGCGCCGATGAATTCACCAGGAATTACACCGCCTTTGATTTCGTTGACAAACTCGTATCCTTTCGGATTCGTGCCAGGTTCTAATGGGTACATGTCGATCACAACGTGACCATACTGACCACGACCACCAGACTGCTTAGCGTGTTTACCTTCAACATCGGTAACTTTCGCGCGGATAGCTTCACGGTATGCAACCTGCGGCTTACCGACGTTAGCTTCAACGTTAAATTCACGACGCATACGGTCAACCAGGATATCCAGGTGAAGCTCACCCATACCTGCGATGATTGTCTGGCCAGATTCCTCATCAGTCCAAACGCGGAATGATGGGTCTTCTTTTGCCAGACGGCCCAGAGCCAGACCCATTTTTTCCTGGTCAGCTTTGGTTTTTGGTTCTACCGCAACGGAGATTACCGGCTCAGGGAATTCCATGCGTTCCAGGATAATCACATTATCCGGATCACACAGGGTATCACCTGTAGTCACGTCTTTCAGACCGATCGCAGCAGCGATATCGCCCGCACGAACTTCTTTGATTTCTTCACGCTTGTTAGCGTGCATCTGAACGATACGACCCAGACGTTCACGCTGAGATTTCACTGGGTTAAATACAGTGTCACCTGAATTGACGAGACCGGAATAAACACGGAAGAACGTCAAGTTACCCACGAATGGGTCAGTAGCGATTTTGAACGCCAGAGCAGAGAACGGCTCTGAATCGTCAGAATGGCGAACTGCCGGAGTGTCTTTACCGTCGTCCAACAGACCGTTGATAGCTTCAACGTCAGTCGGTGCTGGCAGATACTCAACAACAGCATCCAGCATTGCCTGTACGCCTTTGTTTTTAAACGCAGAACCACAGGTAACCAGGATGATTTCGTTGTTTAGAACGCGCTTACGCAGAGAAGTTTTGATCTCTTCTTCAGTCAGCTCTTCGCCACCAAAGAATTTCTCCATCAGCTCATCAGAGCCTTCAGCTGCGGACTCAACCAGTTTCTGACGCCATTCTTCAGCCAGTTCTTGCATGTTGGCAGGGATTTCTTCGTATTCGAAGGTAACCCCCTGATCAGCTTCGTTCCAGTTGATAGCTTTCATCTTCACCAGGTCAACAACACCGGTGAATTTCTCTTCCGCGCCGATTGCCAATTGCAGTGGCACCGGAGTTGCGCCCAGACGTTTTTCAATCTGGTCAACAACTTTCAGGAAGTTAGCACCCATACGGTCCATTTTGTTAACGAACGCGATACGAGGAACTTTATATTTGTTTGCCTGACGCCATACGGTCTCAGACTGTGGCTGAACACCACCAACAGCACAGTAAACCATTACCGCGCCATCAAGAACACGCATGGAACGTTCAACTTCGATGGTGAAGTCAACGTGCCCTGGGGTGTCGATGATGTTGATGTGGTGTGGTTCGAACTGCTTAGCCATACCTGACCAGAAACAGGTGGTCGCAGCGGACGTGATGGTAATACCACGTTCCTGCTCCTGTTCCATCCAGTCCATGGTGGCTGCGCCATCATGCACTTCACCGATTTTGTGGTTTACACCGGTGTAGAACAGAACACGTTCGGTAGTGGTTGTCTTACCGGCGTCGATGTGAGCACTGATACCAATGTTACGGTAGCGCTCAATGGGTGTTTTACGAGCCATTTGATTCCTCTATAACTAGGACGTTCAAGTTCAGTTAACCCAAGCGGGTTGGCTTCTTGAAGCGCCCGCTTGGTTAGCATAACTACAGCGAAGTGATTACCAGCGGTAGTGGGCGAACGCCTTGTTGGCTTCAGCCATACGGTGAACGTCTTCACGTTTCTTAACTGCAGTACCTTTGTTCTCTGCAGCATCAGAAAGTTCGTTCGCCAGGCGGAGAGCCATGGATTTATCACCGCGTTTACGAGCAGCTTCAACGATCCAACGCATTGCCAGAGCATTACGACGAACCGGACGGACTTCAACTGGAACCTGATAAGTAGAACCACCTACGCGGCGGGACTTAACTTCGACAGTCGGACGAACGTTGTCCAGAGCGACTTCGAAAGCTTCCAGGTGGCCTTTACCGCTACGTTGAGCCAGGGTCTCAAGAGCAGTGTAGACGATTGCTTCTGCAGTAGATTTTTTACCATCTACCATCAGAATGTTTACGAATTTTGCCAGCAGTTCGGATCCGAACTTAGGATCTGGCAGGATTTTACGTTGACCAATGACGCGACGACGTGGCATGGAAATACTCCGTTGTTAATTCAGGATTGTCCAAAACTCTAAGAGTTTATTTTGACAGTAAAGTGAAAATGTTTGGCCTTACTTAACGGAGAACCATTAAGACTTCGGCTTTTTAACGCCGTATTTAGAACGAGATTGCTTACGATCCTTAACGCCTGAACAGTCCAGCGCGCCACGGACGGTGTGATAACGCACACCTGGCAAGTCTTTTACACGACCGCCACGGATCAGGATCACGGAGTGTTCCTGCAGGTTATGACCTTCACCGCCGATGTAGGAGGTAACTTCAAAACCGTTAGTCAAACGCACACGGCAGACTTTACGCAGTGCGGAGTTTGGTTTTTTAGGGGTGGTAGTATATACACGAGTACATACGCCACGTTTCTGCGGGCAAGCTTCCAGCGCTGGAACGTTGCTTTTAGCAACCTTCGTAGAGCGTGGTTTGCGTACCAGCTGATTAATTGTTGCCATTAAAAAGCTCCTGGATTTTGGTTCATAAACTACTTTGTAAACGCGTGATAAATCGCCCCACAAAAAGCATTAGCTAATATGGGGACGCAGAATTTTAGGGCTGACCTAAGAGGGTGTCAAGAAATATACAGCACATCGTTGATTCACCATGCTGTTTGCTGGGTGTGTTTCTCAGTCAGCGCGACGAATCCAGTATAGTCGATCAACGTTATTTTGTGCGAAATTTGACCAACCAATCCTCTGGCCGCCAGATCCTCGCTGAGGACATAGACTGACTGAACATGCTGACTCAGCAGATCACAGGCTTCACTGTCATGGAGCGCCGCGAGTACTCCATCCTGCATCAGCAAAAGCGCGTCATCCGATGCAATCATCTTAAGAAGCAATGAAAAATCACAATGTTGCGGAGAACTGGAAAGGGTAAAAAGCATGGGATTTCCTGATTTAAAACGTCATCACCACATCGTAACTCGCCAGCCGGTCGCGGATTTCAGCCACAGACAGCGGCTCAACGTCCAGCACCCATTCATGCCCGGCAGATAAACCGCGAGCCTTCAGCGACTCGGTGCAGATAAAGCACTGGTCGACATCATAAAGGGGCAGCACACCGAACGTGGCGATATAATTACGGGCCAGAATTTTTTCAGGCTGCTGCGCAGGCATCAGTTGAAAAACGCCGTCTGCCATAAAAAAGACGCCGATATCTTCGGTAAGCGCTGAGGTGGCAAGCAGCGCATCGAGACCTTCGCGCCCGGCGGAAGAACCGTGCGGTCCTTGCGTGAATATAAACGCTACCTTCTTCATTATTGTTCTCTGCAATAGCACATCAGAACTGCACCATACGGTCACAGGCCAGCGAAGCTTCAGCAAGGCTGCCCAGGCCGGTCAGATGGAAACCCGGTTGCAGGTTAGTCTGACCATGCCCCTGATTATGGGCTTCCGTTTCGTCAATCACACCGCGACGCAAAGCCGCAGCAACACAAACATTCAGCGCCACCTGATGATCGGCTGCCATTCGCTGCCAGGATCTCACTAAATCGAATTCATCGGAGGCTGGCGCAGAAAGCAGGTTGCCGTTCAGTACGCCTTCGCGATAGAAAAAAACGCTGTCGAGCTGATGCCCGCTCGCAATGAGCGCCAGTGCGAACTGATACGCCGCACTGGCTTGCTGAGTTCCATACGCAGGACCGGTTACCAAAAGGCAGTAGCGGAGCTTCAACGTTCGTTCCCCACCAGGTCACCACTTTTAAACTGGCGGATATATAGATATACCGTGTGCTTAGAAATATTCAGACGGTCAGCCACCTGATTAATGGCATCTTTAATATCAAAAATACCTTTTTCATAGAGATTCAGCACAACCTGGCGGTTCTTCGCATTGTTAGAAACATTGCGGTCCGCATTCACTTCTTCAATGGTGAATTCCAGCGTCTGAGCGACCAGATCGTCAACCGACGACGCGAAGTTCACCGAAGAAGCGACTTCCTGCGTTTCCGGCGGCATGAAGGTCTGAATGATCTGCGAGAAAGGCACATCAAGATTCATGTTGATGCACAGCAGCCCGATGACACGCTGCTCACGGTTGCGGATGGCGATAGTCACCGACTTCATCAGCACACCGCTTTTAGCACGGGTGAAATAGGCTTTGGAGACATTGCTGTCAGCACCGGTCATGTCATGTAACATGCGCAGCGCGAGATCCGTAATCGGTGAGCCGATTTTGCGGCCGGTATGTTCGCCATTGGCGATGCGAACCGCAGAGCATTTCAGATCTTCCAGTGAATGAAGAACAATTTCGCAGTGCTCACCAATCAGCATAGCAAGCCCGTCCACCACGGCCTCGTATGAAGACAAAATTTCATGGTCGACCTGGCTGAAAGGACGTTGGTCCAGCAAATCCAGATCGCCGGTTTCGCCAGTTATAAGCGAATTAGACATCGAAGCTACCACCCTCTATATCGCGCCTTCCAACGGGAGTCAGAGCGCATTATTCATCGTTCCAGGGTCGTTACTGTATCAAAAGTACAGAAAAAACGGCCTTGCGAGTATATGGATCTGTGACGTTATGCCGGGCAGACAAAAGCGTCAAGTTATCATCATAGAGTAACCGCAATAAAATGAGGGGCTGGTTCAAATAAAAGTTACTGACGAAAAAAAACCGCCGCATTAAGCGACGGTTTCATGCAGCAACTGTGCGGTAGCTTAGTTAGCTTTCGGCGCAGCTTCGGCTTCAGCAGGTTTTTCAGCAGCTTTTGGATCAGCTTTTGGCGCTGCTTTCACGTCCAGCAGTTCAACATCGAACACCAGAGTGGAGTTAGCCGGGATCCCCGGGACGCCAGTTTTGCCGTAAGCCAGTTCTGGTGGGATGACCAGCTTGATTTTGCCGCCTTTCTTGATGTGTTTCAGGCCTTCGGTCCAGCCTGGGATAACACCGTCAAGACGGAAGGACAGTGGCTCGCCACGAGTATAAGAGTTATCGAACTCAGTCCCGTCGGTCAGGGTGCCTTTGTAGTTAACAACAACGGTATCGCTGTCTTTCGGCGCTGCGCCGGTACCTGGTTTCTCTACCTGATACAGCAAACCAGATTCAGTTTTCTTCACGCCTTTTTCTTTGGCGAAATCAGCACGGAATTTGTCGCCTTTGTCAGCGTTAGCTTTAGCGTCCTGCTCCATTTTAGCCTGTGCAGATGCTTTCACACGGCCTTCGAAGGTTTGCAGAGTTTGCTCGATTTCCTGGTCAGACAGTTTGCTTTTGTTTGCAAACGCGTCCTGAACACCGGCGATCAGCTGGTCTTTATCGAGTTTGATGCCCAGTTTTTCTTGTTCTTTCAGTGAATTGTCCATGTAACGGCCCAGAGATGCACCCAGTGCATACGCTGCCTGCTCGTCATCACTTTTGAACTTGGTCTTATCTGTTGCTGCCGGTGCAGCTGCAGCGGCTGGCGCAGGGGCAGCAGCGGCCGGTGCTGTGGCTTCAGCAGCCATAACCTGAGTGGCATTCAGGGCGATCGCCATGGTAGTTGCCAGCAGAGTTACTTTAAACAGTGATTTCATCCATTTCTCCAAGACCAGAAGTGTGTGACCTCTGGTAATAATTACGAAAGTTCGGCGGTTACTATAACTGTCCGTCTCACGACAAAACAATCTCTATACACGCCATTAGCGTCTTATTCCGACCTTTTTTGCATCAATTAGTTTCCTAAAATTATCAGGGCGTACAGATAAAGCGCCGCAGGTCAGGCAATCAGGCGGGTTTACGGGTAGAATCGCCGGTCTACAATACAGAATGAGGTTCCGGTCAGCGCTCAATCTGAGAGGCTTGGGACGCACAATGAGGGAATGATGATGGACTCAAACACCGTTGAACAACGTCTGGAGATGCTGGAGAACAAGCTGGCTTTTCAGGAAATTACTATCGAAGAGCTCAATCTGATCGTCACCCAGCATCAGCTGGAAATGAGCAGATTGCATGATCACCTGCGCCTGCTGACAGACAAGCTTCGCGCCAGTCAGCCGTCAATGATTGCCGATCAGTCGGAAGAAACGCCGCCGCCGCATTATTGATGCTGTTTCCGACGCAACAAAAAGGCGCCCTTCCGGCGCCTTTCGTTTTTATCGCTTTGCAGGCAAAGTGATCAGTGGCAACCACAGCCGCCGTTGCCGCCACAACCGCCTTTTTTACCGTGATCATGACCGTGGTCGTGATCATGGTCGTGGCCGTGACCACCGCAGCAACCGTCACCGTGTTCATGGTCGTGACCATGATCATGGCCGTGTTCGCCGTGAACGTGGCCGTGAGCCAGTTCTTCTTCAGTCGCTTCGCGGATAGCAACAACTTCAACGTGGAAGTTCAGATCCTGACCCGCCAGCATGTGGTTACCGTCAACCACAACGTGGTCGCCGTCAACTTCAGTGATTTCGACAGGAACCGGGCCCTGATCGGTGTCAGCCAGAAAACGCATGCCAACTTCCAGCTCGTCAACGCCCATGAAGACGTCTTTCGGTACGCGCTGAACCAGGTTTTCGTCGTAGTTTCCGTAAGCGTCGTTTGCGCCTACATGCACATCGAACACATCACCAACAGCGTGACCATCAAGTGCAGTTTCCAGACCGGAGATCAGGGAACCATGGCCGTGCAGGTAATCCAACGGTGCGCTCACCGGAGATTCGTCAACCAACACACCGTCTTCTGTACGTACCTGATATGCCACACTGATGACCAGGTCTTTTGCTACTTTCATGATAACTCCTACCGTTGGATACTCAATTTGTTGTCTGCGAACGTTTCGGGAACGATCGCTACTTCGCTTAAGGTTAATTCAGTGACGGCGTCTTTTGGATGAGATCATCCTGAAAATCACCGCCGGATAAATTTGGCGAAGAGTGTAGCGGAAATCCGCGTCTCTGTACTGAACAGCATAAAAAAACGCGAGCGATAACGCTACTTCGGATCGAAAATACCAATCACCTGCTCTTCCGGGCGCAGCTTCTTACTGACCTGCGCGTCGGTCTGCCGCTGGTGGTGTCCGCACTTCACGCACTCCACCACTTCGACCTGATCTTCCTGCCATAAAGCCAGTGTATCCATCGCCTTACATTTCGGACACACCGCACCAGCGATGAAACGTTTACGGGTAGACGCCATGTTAATTCTCCTGAAATTTTCGACATTGCTTCCGGTCATTTTTCATTCAGACGGCACAAAAAATTTTCGTCTGCCGGACTATTCATCATCGTCCCAGCCGTCAAGCTGACGCCGTTCGTTGTGCATTTCGCTCTGGAAGATATCTTCCAGCTCACGCCGCGCTTCTTTCACGCGGGAAATCTGCGCCACGTCGCCGCGGTTTTGCGGCACCAGTTCACGCAGCATCCGCATATCAAGACGGCGGAAATGCTGCTGAGCACGGTAGGCGCTGTGCGGATGCATGCCCAACGTCACCAGCGCCTTTTTCCCTAACTCCAGCGCACTGGAAAACGTCTCGCGAGAGAAGTTCGCCACACCGGCCTGCAACAACTCATGTGCTTCAACACGCCCCCGGGCGCGGGCAAGAATATTCAGATGCGGAAAATGCTGCTGGCAAAGATGCACGATGGTCATCGTATCTTCCGGCTCATCGCAGGTAATCACGATCGACTTCGCTTTTTCCGCGCCAGACGCCCTGAGCAATTCCAGTTCAGTTGCATCGCCGTAATACACTTTGTAGCCATAAGTCCGCATCAGCCCGACGGCGCTGATATCGCGCTCCAGCACGGTAATCCGCATTTTGTTCGCCATAAGCAGACGGCCAATCACCTGCCCGAAACGCCCGAACCCGACAATAATCACCTGCGGTTCATCATCCTGCACAAAGTGTTTTTCATCGCTTTCTTCACCGTCGTTGTAGCGGCGAACCAGAATGCGATCCACCCACTGCATCAGCAGCGGCGTGGTCATCATTGATAACGTCACCACCACCAGCAACAGCGAAAGCTGCGAGGAAGAAATGACTTTCTGCGCCCCCGCAGCCGAGAACAGTACGAAGGCAAACTCCCCGCCCTGACTGAGAACGGCAGAAAACTGCAACCTAACCGACGTCCGCAATCCAAAAATCCGCGAAAGCGCGTAAAGCACAGCCCCTTTGACGGTCACGAGAATAATGACGCCCGCCAGCACCAGCAGAATATGGGTGTAAAGCACGCCGAGATTGAGCGCCATGCCGACGGAAATAAAAAACAGCCCGAGCAGTAAACCCTTAAACGGCTCTATCGCGATTTCCAGTTCGTGCTGATATTCACTTTCGGCCAGTAAAATACCGGCGATGAACGTTCCGAGCGCCATCGAAAAGCCCAGCGTATCCATAAACAGCGCCGAGCCGAGCACCACGAGAAGCGCCGCGGCGGTAAACACTTCACGCACGCCGGAGGCCACAATCAGCCGGAAGATTGGCCGCAGCAGATAGCGCCCGCCGATCAACATGCCGCCGAAAGCCAGCACTTTCATGCCGATCATTTCCCAGTTATTGCTGCCTTCAGAACCGCCAGCCAGAATGGGGATCAGCGCCAAAGCCGGGATCACCGCGATATCCTGAAACAGCAGCACGGCAAAACCCAGCTGACCACCTTCATTACGCGTCATGCCCTTGTCGCGCATCAGCTGCAACGCCATCGCCGTTGATGACATCGCCAGCCCGATGCCGCCGATCACCGCCGCCTGCCAGGAGAATTTCGTCAGCCACAATAAACCGCCGAGCACCAGCGCGGTCAGAATCACCTGCCCGGCGCCGACGCCAAAAATTTGCCGCCGCAGCGCCCACAGTTTTCCCGGATTCAGCTCCAGCCCGATGATAAACATCAGGAACACTACGCCCAGCTCGGAGAAATGCAGAATTTCATCGACGTCGCGGATAAAGCCCAGCCCCCACGGGCCGATGGCGATCCCGGCCAGCAAATAACCGAGCACCGCGCCAATCCCTAAACGCTGGGCAACAGGAACTGCAACCACGGCCGCGAATAAAAACAGCAAGATCGCGGCGGGTAAATTTGAACCGTCCATCAGGCAATCCCTCCGTTCGGCAGCGGGGATTTCAGCCATTCGCCATAAGCTTCGGCGTGGCTTTGCAGCACATCGGGTTTCTGACGGCGCGCCCAGTAAATGATAATCGGCGTCATCCAGTGCATATGGCACATCGCCGACGTCAGCTCGAACGGACGCATAATGTCGGACATCGGGTAACGGTTATATCCGCCCGCTTTATACGCCCCTTCCGGCTCGCCGGTGGTCACAACCGAACGCCAGTATTTTCCGTTCAGCGCATTCCCGCCAGCACCACTGGCAAAACCACGCGCCAGAACGCGATCCATCCACTCTTTCAGCAGCGCCGGGCAACTGTAGGTATAAAGAGGATGTTGGAAAACAATCACTTTGTGGTCGCGGAGCAATTGTTGCTCGCGATGAATATCAATAAAGAAATCAGGATAGTGGGCGTACAAATCATGCACAGTGACATGTTCGAGCTGCTGGGCTTGTTGCAGTAAAACGCGGTTGGCGACCGAATCGGGTGATTCCGGGTGAGCGTAAAGCAGCAAAACCTTTGGTGGCTGCGACATCAATACCTCCAAAGCGTCGTCAGGGTGCGGTTTTTCCGTTACCATGCTTCGCAAAGACTAAATGGGACGCGATACGTCTTGTTTAAATCATTATCATGACAATTTAACATACTCTCAACACGGCGCTTTATGATTGTTTTCTCCTCCTTACAAATCCGACGCGGCACCAATGTGCTGCTGGACAACGCGTCTGCGACTATCAATCCCGGCCAGAAAGTCGGATTGGTGGGCAAAAATGGCTGCGGTAAATCCACCCTGATTTCCCTGTTAAAAGGTGAAATGAGCGCCGATGCCGGCAACCTGACGTTTCCGTCTAACTGGGCGCTGGCCTGGGTGAATCAGGAAACGCCAGCGCTTGACGAACCGGCGATAGAGTATGTTATCGACGGCGATCGCGAATTTCGTCAGTTAGAATCCGAATTACAGCACGCCAATGAGCGTGATGATGGCCACGCTATCGCCACACTGCACGGCAAGCTCGATGCGATTAATGCCTGGACGATCCCGGCGCGTGCCGCCAGCCTGCTCAGCGGTTTAGGCTTTACCCAGAATCAGTTGCAGCAGCCGGTGAAATCCTTCTCCGGTGGTTGGCGTATGCGCCTGAACCTGGCGCAGGCGCTGATTTGTCGTTCTGATTTACTGCTGCTTGATGAACCGACCAACCACCTGGATTTAGACGCCGTCATCTGGCTGGAAAAATGGCTGAAAGGCTATACCGGGACGCTGGTCCTGATTTCCCATGACCGCGATTTCCTGGATCCGATTGTCGATAAAATCCTGCATATCGAACAGCAATCGCTGAACGAATACACCGGCAACTACTCGTCTTTCGAACGTCAGCGTGCGACCAAACTGTCGCAACAGCAGGCATTGTTTGAAAGTCAGCAGGAAAAAGTGGCGCATCTGCAAAGTTATATCGACCGTTTCCGTGCGCAGGCGACCAAAGCCAAGCAGGCGCAAAGCCGTATCAAAATGCTGGAACGCATGGAACTGATTGCACCGGCACACGTCGACAATCCTTTTCATTTTAGCTTCCGTTCGCCGGAAAGTTTGCCCGATCCGCTGCTGCGTATGGAAAAAGTCAGCGCCGGTTATGGTGACACCACCATTCTGGAGTCGATCAAACTGAATCTGGTGCCGGGATCGCGTATCGGCTTACTGGGCCGTAACGGTGCCGGTAAATCGACGCTGATCAAACTACTGGCCGGTACCATGCCGCCGCTTCAGGGCGATATCGGTCTGGCGAAAGGCGTTAAGCTCGGTTACTTCGCCCAGCATCAGCTGGAGTTTTTACGTGCTGAAGATTCACCGTTGCAACATCTGGTGCGTCTGGCGAACAAAGAAACCGAACAGCAGTTGCGCGATTATCTCGGCGGATTTGGTTTCCACGGCGACAAAGTCACTGATCCGACCGGACGTTTCTCCGGCGGCGAAAAGGCGCGTCTGGTGCTGGCGCTCATCGTCTGGCAGCGCCCTAACCTGCTGCTGCTCGATGAGCCGACCAACCACTTAGATCTCGATATGCGTCAGGCGCTGACCGAAGCATTAATCGACTTTGAAGGCGCGATGGTTGTGGTTTCGCATGACCGTCACTTACTGCGTTCGACTACCGACGATTTGTATCTGGTTCACGGCGGCAAAGTGGAACAGTTCGACGGCGATCTGGAGGATTATCAGCAATGGCTGGTGGATATTCAGCGTCAGGAAAGCCAGCAGGATGCACCGGCCAAAGACGGGGGCGTGAACAGCGCGCAGTCGCGTAAAGATCAGAAGCGCCGCGAAGCCGATTTCCGCAACCAGACTCAGCCGCTGCGTAAGCAAATCACCAAACTTGAAGCGCAGATGGAAAAACTCAGCACTGAGCTGGCGACCATTGAAGAGCGTCTGGCCGATTCCGCGATTTATGACAACAGCCGTAAAGTCGAACTGACCGAATGTCTGCAACAGCAGACCAAAGTCAAAGGCGCGCTGGAAGAAACCGAAATGACCTGGCTCGATGCGCAGGAGCAACTGGAAGAAATGTCGAAAGCACTTGATCTCGACTAGTTGTTTTGTAAACCATCATTTATGAAAAAGGAGCCGCGAGGCTCCTTTTTGCATTGCATCTCAGTGCCAGATCAACAATACGCAGGCCGCGGTGAGAATACCCATCGCGATGTTAAAGGTGTACCACGCGCGCTTACTGCGCAGCAGGCGACCAATCACCGTACCGAATCCGAGCCAGATAATCCCGGAAACCAGATTCACCAGGAACATCCCGAGGCTGATACCGGCAATCGAATGGTTGTATGCCTCGCCCGCCAGACTGAAACTGGCAACCGCGCCAAGTCCCATCAGCCAGGCTTTCGGGTTGAGGAATTGCAACAGCCAGCCCTGATATAAACGGATTGGCTTCGGTGGCGGTGCGCCGGTTTCCAGCGTTTCATAGGCAGACGTGGCAATTTTCCACGCCAGCCACAGCAGATACAGGCTCCCGGCAATTTTGAGGAAAAGGTGTAACGCCGGATAAACCGTAATCAGCCCGCCGACACCGAAGGCCACCAGCAGCAAAATACTTTGCATGCCGAGCATAATGCCCACCATCAGCCAGATTGAGCGGAAAAAACCGAAGTTAGCGCCAGACGTGGTTAACAACATATTGTTCGGGCCTGGGGTGATAGCAGCGACCCATAAAAATCCGAGCATTGAGAAAAATAAACCGAGTTCCATTTAATTTGGGTACTCCGACCCGAAAGATGTGCGATAGCATTGAAGCTAACAGCGTGATATTGATCGCACAAGAGCCTCTTAAGAGAAATTTATTCATCTTATGGTTGAATCCTTTCGTCCCCTGCGCGGGGCCAGTAATCCGCACATCCAGACGCTGTTACCGCGTCTGGTGCGCCGTCATGCAAAGCTCAAACCTCACTGGCAAAGACTGGATACGCCGGACGGCGATTTTCTGGATCTCGCGTGGAGTGAAGATCCGGAAAAAGCGCGGCATAAACCACGCATGATCTTGTTTCACGGGCTGGAAGGCAGTTTTTACAGCCCGTACGCTCACGGATTATTACAGGCGTGGAAAGACAAAGGCTGGCTCGGCGTCGTGATGCATTTTCGCGGATGCAGCGGCGAACCCAATAAACTTCAGCGCATTTATCATTCCGGCGAAACCGAAGATGCCCGTTTTTTCATCCGCTGGCTCAATGAAACTTATGGCGAAGTGCCGACCGGTGCCGTAGGCGTTTCGCTCGGCGGCAATATGCTGGCGTGTTATCTCGGGCAGGAAGGCGAAAATTGCACTCTCCAGGCGGCGGTTGTGGTATCTGCACCACTGATGCTGGAACCTTGCGCCTACCGGCTGGAACAAGGTTCATCAAGGATTTATCAACGATATTTACTCGACCAGCTCAAAGGTAATGCCTCGCGCAAACTGGCAAAATATCCGGGAACACTGCCCGTCACGCTGTCGCAGTTGAAAGCCATGCGCCGTATCCGTGATTTCGATGATGCCATCACCTCAAAAGCGCACGGTTTTACCGACGCGCTGGATTATTACCGCCGGTGCAGCGGTATGCCGCTGCTGGCGCAGGTCAGAACGCCGTTGCTGATTATCCACGCCAAAGACGATCCGTTTATGACGCCGGACGTCATCCCGAAAGCAGAAGATTTACCGGCTTGCGTGGAATATCAGTTAACAGAACATGGCGGGCATGTCGGCTTTGTTTCCGGCAGCCTGCGACACCCGAAAATGTGGCTGGAACAACGCATTCCGGCCTGGATCGCCCCGTATTTAGAATCAAAGACAAAGGAAGCAATAAAGTGATTATCCCCTGGCAGGAACTGGACGCCGAACTGCTCACCAGTGTGGTGGAATCTTTCGTATTGCGCGAAGGCACCGATTACGGTGAACAGGAACGTTCTCTGGAGCAAAAAGTCGATGATGTTAAACGCCAGCTGAAAAGCGGCGAGATTGTGCTGGTCTGGTCAGAATTGCATGAAACGTTAAATATCATGCCCCGGGGCCAGTTCCGCGCCGGGCATGAAGAAATGTCGCAGGACTGGTGATCTCACCCCACCTTCAGCCCAAGCTCACCGGAAATCGCGGCCGCGGTTTCCTTCAGCGGTTTCAGCAGGGCTTCTTCGCCGATCACGCCGAGTTTTGCCGTCGAGAGTGAAATCGAGACGGCGTACGTCACGCGCCTGTGGATATCAAACACAGGCACCGCCAGACAGGATACGCCAAGCTCATTTTCTTCCCTGTCCATCGCCAGGCCCTGTTCGCGGATCTGTGCCAGCTCTTTGTCCATCTCTTTCAGGCTGACAATCGTATTGCGGGTCAGCGGCTGGATCTGTTCGCTGTGACTTTCCCAGTAAGCCGGCACGTAATCCTGATGCCCGTATGCCATGTAGATTTTACCCATCGCCGAGCAATACAGCGGCATATGCTGGCCAATGTAGGCGCGGGTTCGCAGCATTCCGGTGGTCGGTTCCAGCTTGTAAATCAGAATGGCGTGGTCGTCTTCCCGGCTGGAGAAATTAACGGTTTCGCCAGTCGCGATATTCAGTGCTTCAAGATGGGGCGCGGCGACGTGGATAATATTCAGGGAAGAAAGTGACTTCTGGCCGACAGAAATAAATTTGGTGGTTAAGCGATAACTTCCTGCCGCCGGAGCAGGCGTGACATAACCGCAGGATTGCAGCCCCTGAAGTAAACGGTGAACCGTGCTTTTATTCAGTTCCGCCAGTTCAGAAAGATGCGCCAGCGGGCAGCCGTTCGGGTAATTGCTGAGGATTTCGATCAGCTGTAACCCACGGAACAGGCTCTGACTTCCTGCCGGTTTATCTTTGCCCTGTTCGTTCTCTGCGTCTTTCATACCTTGAAGAATTCCCGTTGTGCCGATGGCGTTTTCAATACTGAACCGATGGTATAGCAAACTTCCTTCGCACGCGAAATAACTCCTTTTCCCTGCCTGCTTTTTGCCCTGCCTAAAATGTGTCCTTCATCACGAACCGGACATGAATTTTTTATCCAACTGATTTTAAAGCGTTTTAAAAATACCCGGATGGATTGTTATCCGTACCGGACAAGAGTAGATTTTTGAAATCAGATTCCACATAGTGAAATATAGAGATCTAAAAACAACCAAATATTTAACAATCTCACCGGAGAAAGGTATGAAACTGAGCTTTGAAACGTTGCAAAAGGAGTTCAAAAGGGTGCTTATCGCGCGCCACGTCAAACCTGACGTCGCAGATGAATGCGCCACGATGTTTGCCCAAACCACAGAGTCCGGCGTGTATTCCCACGGCGTAAACCGTTTCCCGCGCTTCATTCAGCAACTGGATCAGGGTGACATTCACCCGGACGCCGTGGCGAAGAAAATTCTGTCGCTGGGCGCCATTGAACAGTGGGATGCGCAGCGCTCAATCGGCAATCTGACGGCGAAAAAAATGATGGATCGCGCCATCTTTCTGGCCTCCGACCACGGCATCGGGCTGGTGGCGTTACGCAATGCCAACCACTGGATGCGCGGCGGAAGTTACGGCTGGCAGGCGGCAGAAAAAGGTTACATCGGGATTTGCTGGACGAACTCCATCGCGGTTATGCCACCGTGGGGCGCAAAAGAATGCCGCATCGGCACGAACCCGCTGATCGTCGCCATCCCCGGCTCGCCGATCACCATGGTGGATATGTCGATGTCGATGTTCTCCTACGGTATGCTGGAAGTGAACCGTCTCGCAGGCCGTGAACTGCCGGTCGACGGCGGCTTCGACGACAACGGCCAGCTGACCCGCGAGCCCGGCGTTATAGAAAAGAACCGGCGCATTTTGCCGATGGGCTACTGGAAAGGTTCCGGTTTATCCATTGTGCTGGACATGATTGCCACCCTGCTTTCCGACGGCGCGTCCGTGGCGGAAGTCACCGAAGACAACTCGGATGAATACGGGATTTCGCAGATTTTCATCGCCATCGAAGTTGACCGCCTGATTGACGGCGCGACCCGCGATGCAAAACTCCGGCGCATTATGGATTACGTCACCACCGCCGAACGCAATAATCCGGACGAAGCCGTGCGCCTGCCGGGCCACGAATTCACCCGCCTGCTGGCAGAAAACCGCCGCAACGGGATCACCGTCGATGACAGCGTTTGGGCGAAAATTCAGGCCTTATAAGGAGCTGGCTCATGATATCCGGACATATCAGCAACCCGAATCCCTGTACGTTTCCCGCAGCGATTGAGAAGGCACTGAATTTTCTACGCACCACGGATTTTCGCGCTCTGGAAACCGGCGTCGTCGAAATTGAAGGCAGGGATATTTATGCGCAGATCCTCGATCTGACGACCAAAGAGAAAACGGAAAATCAGCCCGAAGTTCACCGCCGTTATATTGATATTCAATTTTTAGCCTGGGGCAATGAAATTATTGGTTATGCCGCCGACCGGGGGAATAATCGAATATCTCAGTCATTGCTTGAAGAACGAGACATTATTTTTTATCACGACATGGAAAACGAATCCGAAATTATCATGACACCGGGAACCTACGCCATATTCTTCCCGCAGGATGTTCACCGCCCGGCGTGTATTCATCATACCGTCAGTAATATCCGAAAAATTGTCGTCAAAGTAAAAGTGAATAAACTCGGGTAACCGTCAGGATAAAACAGTTCGGGAAGACAGTTAATTCAATGGGGAAATATCTATGCTAAAGCATGCAGGCTTTATTGTCGGCGCTTATCCTTGCGCGCCCTCTTTTCATCAGCGAAATGAAAATGAAGAAAGCGAATTCTGGCGCAAGCTGGCCGATATTCCGGGGATCCGTGGAATAGAACAACCTTGTCTTGAAACGTTACATCCGTATGGCGATGAATGGCTATTCCGCCATCTGCCTGACGAGTGGGACATCGTGGTGACCGGGGTGATGGAAACCATGCGCAGGCGCGGAACCTTGCCGGGCTTCGGGCTGGCGTCCGAAGACGCTGAACAGCGTCGCGCCTGTGTTGGCTATTACCGCCACATTTTCGAAAAGGTTGAGCAGACCAATACGCGCGTTGGCAGAAACAAAGTGCTGGCCGTGGAGTTGCAGTCCGCGCCGCTGACTGGCACACAAAATGTCAGTCTTGCCGCACGCTGTTTTACGGAGTCCCTGAAGGAAATCCTGAGCTGGGACTGGCCGTGCGGGCTGGTTATCGAGCATTGCGATGCGCTGGATAAACCGGCTTCACGCAAAGGTTTTCTGCCGCTGGCGCACGAACTGACGGCGATTGCTGAGGCCAAAGCTTACACCGGGAAAACGGCCGGAGTGTGTATCAACTGGGCGCGTTCCGCCATTGAAGGCCGCAATACGTCCCTGCCGCTGGAACATCTGCGAATCAGCCAGCAGGCCGGTGTTCTTCAGGCGCTGATGTTCTCGGGCACCACCCGCGAAGGTGTTTATGGCGACTGGCAAGATCTGCACGCACCGTTTGCGCCGTTCGCAGGCAGTGAAGCGGAATGTCAGGAAAGCCTGATGACCGTCGATATTGCCGCCGAAATGTTCCGGCACGCACCACCGGAATCCCTGAACTTCTCGGGAATTAAATTACTGGAAATTAATGCCAGCGCCGGCGTGGAACATCGTATTGCTATTTTGCAGGACGGTATTAAGGCCATGAATCTGGCAATCAATAAAAAATAACAATCATAAAATAGCGACATCTTATTTTACACCACATCCCTTTTTTCTGAGGGGAAACCCGCTCGTCTGTTAAACGGGCTCTGTAACTCATTATTAAGGTAATAAGTTATGAATAAGAACTCTGACACTCTGCAAAGCAATCGTTCATTAAAAGAAATACCCAAACAGCGCTGGCTTAGAATTATTCCACCAATCCTGATTGCCTGTATTATCTCTTATATGGACAGGGTAAATATTGCCTTTGCCATGCCGGGCGGAATGGACGCTGAATTAGGCATTACCGCATCAATGGCCGGGCTGGCTGGCGGAATATTCTTCCTCGGGTATTTATTCCTTCAGGTACCAGGCGGGAAAATCGCGGTTCACGGCAGTGGTAAGAAATTCATCGGCTGGTCACTGGTTGCGTGGGTCATTATTTCGATTCTCACCGGCCTGGTCACCAATCAGTATCAGCTGCTCTTCCTGCGCTTCTCGCTGGGCGTTGCAGAAGGCGGCATGTTGCCGGTCGTACTGACGATGATCAGCAACTGGTTCCCCGATGCCGAACGCGGCAGGGCGAACGCGATTGTGATCATGTTCGTGCCCATCGCCGGGATCATCACCGCTCCCCTCTCCGGCTGGATCATCAGCGCACTCGACTGGCGCTGGCTGTTCATCATTGAAGGGTTGCTTTCCGCCGCTGTTCTGGCGATGTGGGTGCTGACCGTTTGTGACCGCCCGCAGGAGGCGCGCTGGATTTCGCCCGAAGAAAAAAACTGGCTGATATCGACGCTGGCCGCCGAACAGAAAGCCATTGCGGGGAAAGAAGTCAGAAACGCCTCGCTCGGCGCGGTGCTGGCCAACCGGACGATGTGGCAGCTTATCGCCCTGAATTTCTTCTATCAGACCGGCATTTACGGCTACACCCTGTGGCTGCCGACCATCCTGAAAGAGCTGACACATTCCACTATGGGCCAGGTCGGCGTCCTCGCGATTCTGCCTTACATCGGCGCCGTGGCGGGCATGCTGCTGTTCTCCTCGCTGTCTGACCGCACCGGCAAACGCAAATTGTACGTGTTCCTGCCCCTCCTCGGCTTTGCAGCCTGCATGTTCCTGTCGGTGATGCTGAAAAACACCGTCTGGCTTTCGTATGCCGCGCTGGTTGGCTGCGGTTTCTTCCTGCAATCCGCCGCCGGAGTTTTCTGGACCATTCCCGCCAAGCTTTTCAGCGCGGAAATGGCCGGTGGCGCACGCGGTGTGATTAACGCGCTGGGCAATCTGGGCGGATTCTGCGGGCCGTATGCCGTCGGTTTGCTCATCACGTTCTACAGCAAAGATGCCGGTGTTTATTGTCTGGCGGTCTCGCTCACGCTGGCGGCACTGATGGCATTGCTGTTGCCCGCACGGTGTGACGTTCCGGCGCAATCGGCGAACAAATTACCCGACAGCCGTCCGACAGCAGCCTGAGGAAATACGATGAACGCTTCATCCGGAGAATACTGGTTAGGGATCGACTGCGGCGGCACCTACCTCAAGGCAGGATTGTACGATCACACGGGGCAGGAGTCTGGCGTTTGCCGCCAGTCCCTGCCGGTTCTGAGCGACCATCCCGGCTGGGCCGAACGTGACATGCCTGCGCTGTGGGCGTCGTGCGTCAGCTGTATTGCCGCGCTGCTGCGCCAGCAAAACGTCACCGGCAATCAGGTGAAAGGCATCGGCATTTCGGCGCAGGGCAAAGGCTTATTCCTGCTGGATAAAGCCGGAAATCCGCTGGGCCGGGGGATTTTGTCCTCCGACCGCCGCGCCGGTGATGTGATCAGCGCCTGGCAGCGTGACGGCTTGCATCAGCAAATCTATCCGCTGACCCGTCAGGCGCTGTGGGCCGGGCATCCGGTGTCATTGCTGCGCTGGATAAAACTGCATCAGCCGGAGCGTTATCAGCAAATTGGCACGGTAATGATGGCGCACGATTATCTGCGTTATTGCCTGACCGGCGTGCGCGGTTGCGAAGAAACCAACATCTCCGAATCCAATCTGTACCACATGGCGAATGGCGGTTACGACGCACGGCTGGCTGAAATGTTAGGGATTGCCGATATCAGCGCAGCGCTGCCGCCGGTGGTGGGTTCGGCGGAAATCTGCGGAACCGTGACGCCAGACGTCGCAGCGCTGACCGGATTAACCGCAGGCACGCCGGTGGCTGGCGGATTATTCGATGTGGTCTCTACCGCGCTTTGCGCTGGACTTCACGACGAATTCACCCTGAATGCGGTGATGGGCACGTGGGCGGTCACCAGCGGAATATCAGCGGAAATGGGCGCGCAGGAAAATCATCCGTACGTTTATGGCCGCTACGCTGGCGGCGAAGGCTATCTCATCCACGAAGCCAGCCCGACGTCCTCCGCTAATCTCGAATGGCTCAACCAGCAAACCGGCGGCATGGCGTTTGACGAGATTAACCGCGCCGTCAGCGCCCTGCCGAAAGCCGCAACCGACGTTCTGTTCCTGCCCTTCCTTTATGGCAGCAATCAGGGTGTGGAAATGACCGCCGGATTCTATGGCCTGCAATCACTGCACCATCGCGGCCATTTGTTGCAGGCGGTTTACGAAGGCGTGGTGTTCAGCCATATGACGCACCTTAACCGCATGCTCGAACGCTTTCCGCAGGCGAAAACCCTGCGCGTCACCGGCGGTCCGGCGCGTTCAGAGGTCTGGATGCAGATGCTGGCCGACGTCAGCGGCATGCCGGTGGAACTCCCTCAGATCGAAGAAACCGGCTGTCTGGGCGCGGCGCTGGCGGCGATGGTCGGCACCGGCGTGTATCCCACTTTCGCGCAGGCCCAGCGCCATCTGCATTTTGCCGTGAGGCGCCTGGAACCCGACGTCGGTGCGCAGATGGCCTATCAGAAAAAATCACAACGTTACCAGTTCCTGATCGACGCACTGGGCGGTTACCACGCCCGATGCGCGGCGGCTGACTCACAGGAAAAAACTCATCATGACTAAACCTCTGCTCCAGCTGGCGCTGGATCATACCGACCTTCCGGCCGCGCTGCGCACCGCGAAGGCGCTGAAAAATCACGTCGACATCATCGAGGCGGGCACCATTTTGTGTCTCTGCGAAGGATTGCAGGCCGTAGAAATGCTGCGTGAACTTTGCCCGTATAAGATTCTGGTGGCCGACCTGAAAGTGGCCGACGCCGGTGAAACGCTGGCGCTGGAGGCATTTCAAGCCGGGGCTAACTGGATGACGGTGATTTGCGCCGCACCACTGGCGACGGTTATCAAAGCGCACGACGTGGCGAAAACGTATCAGGGTGAAATCCAGATAGAACTTTTCGGCAACTGGACGATGCAGGATGCGCGCGAATGGCACGCGGCGGGGATCCGTCAGGCGATTTACCACCGCGGACGCGACGCGCAGGCCAGCGGACAAACCTGGGGCCAGCAGGATCTGGATCGCATGAAACAGCTGTCGGATATCGGCCTGCGCCTTTCCGTCACCGGCGGCATCACGCCTGCGGATTTACCACTGTTCCGCGATATCGACGTGCGGGCGTTCATCGCCGGACGCGCGTTATCCGACGCAACGCAACCCGCGCAGGTCGCGCAGGCTTTTCACCAGCAAATCAGCGCAATCTGGGGAGCAACGGCATGAGAAAACATCCGCTGGGCATCTATGAAAAAGCGCTGCCCAAACATCTGAGCTGGCCGGAAAGACTGGCGCTGGCGAAAAGCTGCGGCTTTGATTTTGTTGAAATGTCGGTGGATGAAACCGATGAGCGCCTGTCGCGCCTCGACTGGAGCATCACGCAACGCGTCGCGCTGGTCGAAGCGATGATGGAAATCGGTGTCTCCATTCCGTCGATGTGCCTTTCCGCACACCGCCGTTTTCCGTTCGGCAGCCACGATGAAAGCGTCCGCGAACGTGCACGGGAAGTGATGACCAAAGCCATCAAACTGGCGCGCGACCTAGGGATCCGCACCTTACAGCTGGCCGGTTATGACGTGTATTACGAAGCGTCCGACGCAGGTACCCGCGAACGATTTGCCGAAGGGCTGGCGTGGGCAGTCGAACAGGCCGCCGCCGCGCAGGTCACGCTGGCGGTCGAAATCATGGACACCGAATTCATGAATTCGATAACCAAATGGAAAGCATGGGATGAGCGCCTGCATTCACCGTGGTTCAGCGTGTATCCGGACATCGGTAATCTCAGCGCGTGGGGAAACGACATTCCGTCGGAGCTGGCGCTGGGCATTGACCGCATCGCCGCTATCCACCTGAAAGATACCTACCCGGTCACCGCGACCTCTAAAGGCCAGTTCCGCGATGTGCCGTTCGGCGACGGCTGTGTCGATTTCACCGGCTTTTTCCGCACGCTGGGCGCGCTGAATTATCGCGGCGCATTCCTCATCGAAATGTGGACGGAAACCGCCGCCGAGCCGGTACTGGAAATCATCAAAGCCCGTCAGTGGATTGAAGCCAAAATGCAGGAAGGAGAATTCGCATGTTAGAACAGCTGAAACAGGCCGTACTGGAGGCCAATCTGGCGCTGCCTGCGCATCATCTGGTGACGTTTACCTGGGGCAACGTCAGCGCGGTTGACCGCGAAAAGGGGCGGGTGGTGATCAAACCGTCGGGCGTGGAATATACCGACATGTGCGCCAGCGACATGGTCATCGTCGATCTGCATACCGGCGAGCGCATCGAAGGCGACAAAAATCCGTCGTCGGATACCGCCACGCATCTGGCGCTTTACCGGCAGTTTCCGGAAATCGGCGGCATTGTGCATACGCATTCCCGACACGCGACAATCTGGTCGCAGGCCGGGCTGGATTTACCGGCATGGGGCACCACGCACGCTGATTACTTCTACGGCAATATTCCCTGCACGCGCCGGATGACCGAAGCAGAAATCAACGGCGCGTACGAACTGGAAACCGGCAACGTCATAATCGAAACCTTCCTGGAGCGGGGTCTGGACGCCATGCAGGTTCCGGCGGTTCTGGTGCATTCTCACGGGCCATTCGCCTGGGGGAAAAATGCCACCGACGCCGTGCATAACGCCGTCGTGCTGGAGGAATGCGCCTACATGGGCATATTCTCCCGCCAGCTGACGCCCGCACTTGGCGATATGCAACAGACGCTGATGGACAAACATTACCTGCGCAAACACGGGAAAAATGCCTATTACGGACAGCTGAAATAACCGGTCGTCGCCTGTCACTTCTCGAATAAATATGGTAACAATAGGCTTAATTATGCGCAGCGATGCCGCCAGGTCTTCGACCACAGAAAAGACCGCGGTACGCCTGCCTGCCTCACCTTTATGGAGAACAGCGCATTATGTCAGCCAAACATCCTGTTATTGCAGTGACCGGTTCGAGCGGTGCAGGCACCACCACCACCAGCGTGGCCTTTCGTAAAATATTTCAACAACTTGGCCTGCGTGCCGCGGAGCTGGAAGGGGACAGTTTTCACCATTTCACCCGTCCTGAAATGGATGCGGCGATCCGCAAAGCCCGTGACCTCGGGCGCCACATCAGTTACTTCGGGCCGGAAGCCAATGACTTTGGCCTGCTGGAAAAAAGCTTTATCGAATACGGCAAAACCGGCACAGGCCGTTCGCGCAAATATCTGCATACTTATGATGAAGCCGTTCCCTACAATCAGGTGCCGGGTACCTTTACGCCATGGCAGGCGCTCCCGGAGCCGACCGATATTCTGTTTTACGAAGGGCTGCACGGCGGCGTGGTTGCGGACAAAATTGACGTCGCCGCCCAGGTCGATCTGCTGGTCGGCGTGGTGCCTATCGTTAACCTTGAGTGGATCCAGAAATTAGTGCGCGATACCGGCGAGCGCGGGCATTCCCGTGAGGCGGTGATGGATTCAGTAGTGCGTTCGATGGACGACTACATCAACTACATCACGCCGCAGTTTTCCCGCACGCACATTAACTTCCAGCGCGTACCGACTATCGATACTTCCAACCCGTTCGCTGCCAAAGCCATTCCGTCACTGGATGAAAGCTTTGTGGTGATCCATTTCCAGGGACTCGATGACATTGATTTCCCGTATCTGCTGGCGATGTTGCAGGGCTCGTTTATCTCGCACATTAAAACACTGGTCGTACCGGGCGGGAAAATGGGACTGGCGATGGAGCTGATTATGGCGCCGCTGGTGCAGCGCCTGATGGAAGGTAAAAAAATCGAGTAACGAACTCAGGCGCCGTTCATCAGCAACTGACGGATAAACCCGACATGCAGTGCGACGCCAATCTGTAACGCCTCTTCATCGAGGCGAAAACGCGGATTATGCACACCGTAAGTCGCGCCAATTTTTTCATTCCCGCTGCCAATAAACAGGAAGCAACCCGGTACTTTTTGCTGATAGGAAGAGAAATCCTCACCACCGAACAGCGGCTGAGTGACTTCGCGCAGCGCATGTGGCCCCAGCGTTTTTTCGATCACCTGACGCGCAATCGCACAGGCCTCAGGATGGTTATCACCGTTCACATAGCCGCGCGTCCAGCGCAGTTCGTATGTCGCACCGTGCGCCGCCGTAATCCCCGAAATAATCTGTTCCATCAGCAACGGAACCTGCTCGCGCACACTGCTGTGATGGGTGCGCAATGTTCCGGCGAGTTTCACGCGTTCCGGAATGACGTTATAACTCTCCCCGCTCTGGAAGGTGGCGATGGTCAGCACCGGCACCTGAAGCGGATCGATGCGGCGCGCCACGACGTTTTGCAGCGCCGTCACCACTTCCGCGCCAATCACCACCGGATCAATGCACAAATGCGGCATCGAACCGTGTCCGCCTTTGCCGGTAATCGTGATGTCGAAGTTATCGGTGGACGCACAGAACACGCCCTCTTTCAGGCCAACCTCGCCCGTCGGAGAATTCGGCATAACGTGCAGGCCGAAGATTTTCTCCACGCCGTCGAGCACGCCTAAATCCACCAGTTCCTGCGCCCCGCCCGGCGGCAACTCTTCCGCATGCTGGAAGATAAACCGCACCGAGCCGTGCAGCGCGGACTGACATTGCGTCAGCACTTTCGCCGCACCCAATAACATCGAGGTGTGCGCGTCATGGCCACAGGCATGCATGACACCCGGCACCGTCGAACAAAACGGCTCATCGTTTTCTTCCTGAATCGGCAGGGCGTCGATATCCGCCCGCAGCGCATACATCGGCCCCGGATAAGCGCCTTTAAGATCGGCAACCACGCTGTTGGGCGTCAGCCGCGTCAGGGTCAGGCCGCCAAAACTTTCCAGCTGTTCCGCAATGTAATCCGCCGTTTTATGTTCCTGAAATGAGAGCTCAGGATGCGCATGAATATGTCTGCGCCAGCGCAAAACATCCGTTTTGACTTCCGCCAGCATCGCTTCAAAATTAAATGTCATCAGACTTCTCCTCAGTTATGCCACGTCGCGCAACGCTGCGCGCGGTTTCAGGGTCAGCGGCAAAATCGCCAGCCCGGCAACCACCATCGCCAGTGCCAGAAAAACAAATGTCGAAAAATACCCGTGCGTCACGGTGATCAGATAGCCCATCGCAATCGGCGCCACGAATCCGCCGAGCGTTCCGCCGGTATTGATAATCCCCATTGCGGCACCCATCACTTCCGGCGGCAGGCGTTTCATCGGCAGCGTAAACACCGTGACAAATGCCGCCATCAGGAAGATATAGCCGAGGAACAGGAACAGCCCGGCGGTCACCGCCGACCCGGAGGTGTAGACCAGCCAGATGCACAGCGCGCTGAGCAGTGCGCTGCAAAAAATCACTTTCGGCTCTTTGCCCTGCATATAACGGCCGACCAGCCAGCCGGTCGCGAGCGAGGAAATCCAGATCCCCATTCCGCCGGTGGCGACCACCAGCCCGGAAACGTCCAGCGACATTCCGCGCTGTTGTACCAGATATTTAGGCAGCCACGCCATCAGGCCGTAAGACGGAATGTTGATGCAGAAAATCGACACGAACAGCAGCACGACAATCGGATTTTTAAGCAGCTCACGGTAGCCGGTCGCTACGCCGTTACGGGCTTCTGCTTTCGGAGGGTTCGGCACAAAAATGATAATCGCAACGGCAATCGCAAACGCCAGAAGGCCGAGAATAGAGAATGATCCGCGCCAGCCGAGCGTATCGAGTGCGTACACCGCAATCAGCGGCCCGGCTGTCATCGCCAGACCGGCGGATGACAGCAATACGGACTGCGCGAAAGTGCGCTGCCCGACATCAAAATTCGAGACCACCGCTTTGGCGCAGGAACACGGATAACCGGAATGTCCGACGCCGGAGAGAAAGCGAAACGTCACCAGCAAACCGAGGCCGAATCCCAGCAAACCGAAGCAGAGCGCGAACCCGCCGAGCAAAAACAGCGAGATACCAAGTACTTTTTTGTAGCCGAAGCGGTCATTCAGCCAGCCAGCGGGGATCTGAAACAGCGAATAGGCCAGGAAGAAAATGCCGGTGATGTAACCCAGCTGCTCTGGTTGCAGGTTAAATTCGCGCTCAATCGGCAGCAGCGCGAACCCCATCACCGTTTTGTCGATATAAACCACCGCATAACCGACGAACAGCAGGAAGATCATCAGGGAACGACTTTTCATAGCGGATATCCCTTTTTGTTATCACCGCGTCAGAAGTTCTCACTGTCGGGCGAAAAGTAAAATGCGACATGCATCACGTAATCAACTGAATAACAACGCATTATTTATTCCAAATCTGAAGCTATCAGCTTTACAGGTTTGCCATAAGATGCAATTTTTGGGCGGGTGATGCTTTTTACTGATAGGGCTTTCAAGCGAGGCGACATGCGTTATTTACCGAAATTGCAGCAACTCAAGGTTTTCCAGCAGGTTATCCGCAGCGGCAGTATTCGCGGCGCGGCGCGGGCGATGAATCAGTCGCAGCCCGCGGTCAGCAGAACCTTGCGGGAACTGGAACAAACGCTTGAAACTCAGCTTATCGTGCGCGGCAATCAGGGCATGGCGCTGACGGAAACCGGCCGTGCCTTTGCGCAGCGCATGCAGTTTATTCTCGAAGAACTTGAACGTGCGGCGGATGAGATCCGGCAGATTAATCAGTATTCGCAGGGTTCGGTGGCTATCGGGTTTTCATCACTGCTGGCGCTGACGGTATTTCCGGCCCTCAGTGAAGCGTTCAAAACGCAATTTCCCCAGTCCAAACTGCTGATTAAAGAAGGCCAGCTTTCGACGCTGTTACCGGCGCTGCGTGAAGGGAAACTCGATTTTGCTGTCGGGACCGCCGGGCCGGGTTTTCCGCTGGAGGATTTGGTGCGTGAGCCGCTGTTTAGCGCCCCTTTTGGCGTGATTGCGCGGCAAGGGCATCCGCTGGCAGATGCCACCACGCTCGACGAATTGCAGTGCGCGCGCTGGGTGTTGCCGGAAACGGATATGGGTTACTACCAGCAGATTCAGCTTTCGATGAACGGCTTTAACGCACCAGCCGGGGAAACGCCGGTAAGAACGGATTCGGTAGTGTGCGGGCTGAATATGGTGTTGCAGTCGGATTATCTGACGATTGTGGCGAAGGCCATGCGCGCGCCGTTCGGCTTACAGGACAGGCTTTGCCTGCTCAATATCGATACGCTGCCGGAAGCTGAATATTGCGTGCTCTATTCGCAGAAATCGCCGCTGACGTTTGCCGCGCGGCGATTTCTGGATTTACTGCGAAGTCAGTGCCAGTCGTATCACTGGTCGTGACTTATTCGGCGTTCACTACTTCAAAACTGTGGGTGATTGTCGCGGCTTTGCCCAGCATCAGGGAAACGGAGCAATATTTTTCCGCAGACAGGCTGACTGCGCGTTCCACAATTTTATCCGTCAGGTCTTTGCCGGTGACGATGAAATGCAGGTTGATGTGCGTGAACAGACGCGGTGCTTCTTCGCGGCGCTGAGACGTCAGTTTCACTTCGCAGTCACGCACGTCGTTGCGGCCTTTTTGCAAAATAGATACCACATCAATCGCGCTGCAACCGCCCGCCGACATCAGCAACATTTCCATCGGGCTCGGGGCTTTGTCGCCCGCATTACCATCCATTGTGATCTGATGCCCCGACGCTGACTCACCTAAAAACGTCAGCCCTTCTACCCATTTTACGCGTGCGTGCATGTGCTCTTCTCCCGGTGGATAAATTCGTCAAATTTTCCCCTCAGACTACCCTTTCACCCAAAAACTGGCAACGTAACCCGATCGCCATCATGCTGAAGCGAGACAACAGAAGACAGCATTGCAAACCTGTGTTACAAACAAAGCCGAAACATACTTTCCAGTAAATTGCGGTGACGGTTTTTGCGGTTTAAGAACAGAACCCACGGTGTTAACAGCAATAATCAGGCTGTTTCACTCCGACATCCGCTTGCAGCATTTCTGGGGAGTTATATGCTGAAAGGGCGCTTTTTAAAGTAAGTGCCGTACAGGGAACTCTGAGCCCTGTGATTTTGGGCAGCGATAACAACAGAGGATAATAGCAAATGGTTCTCGGCAAGCCACAAACAGACCCGACTCTCGAATGGTTCCTGTCTCACTGTCATATACATAAGTATCCTTCTAAAAGTACGCTGATTCACCAAGGTGAAAAAGCCGAAACGCTGTACTACATCGTGAAAGGGTCGGTTGCCGTCCTGATTAAAGATGAAGAAGGCAAAGAAATGATACTGTCATACCTTAACCAAGGTGACTTCATCGGCGAGCTGGGACTCTTCGAAGAAGGGCAGGAACGCAGTGCCTGGGTGCGTGCTAAAACTGCCTGCGAAGTGGCTGAAATTTCTTATAAAAAATTCCGCCAGCTGATTCAGGTAAACCCGGATATTCTGATGCGTCTTTCCGCGCAGATGGCAAACCGTCTGCAAGTGACGTCAGAGAAAGTCGGCAACCTTGCCTTCCTCGACGTAACAGGCCGTATCGCGCAAACTTTGCTTAATCTGGCTAAACAGCCTGATGCAATGACCCATCCGGACGGGATGCAAATCAAGATAACCCGTCAGGAAATCGGCCAAATCGTCGGTTGTTCACGTGAAACAGTCGGACGTATTCTCAAAATGCTGGAAGATCAAAGCCTGATCTCCGCACACGGTAAAACGATTGTCGTTTACGGCACACGTTAATCCCTCAGAAATTGGCGCGACAGCTAACTGTCGCGCCTTTTTTATGGGCTAAGCTTTACGCATGACGCTATGGCGAAGACTGTTCTATCATCCCGAAGTTAACTACGCGCTGCGCCAGACGCTGGTGTTGTGCCTGCCTGTTGGCATTTGCTGGCTTTTTGGCAATCTGCAAATGGGTCTGCTGTTTTCCCTGTGCCCGGCCTGCTGCAATGTCGCGGGTCTGGATACGCCACACAAACGCTTTTTCAAACGTCTGATGGTCGGCGGCACGCTTTTTGCCCTGAGCAGCATTCTGCTGCAAGTGATGCTGGAAAGCTGGCACATTCCCCTGCCGCTCATCATGTTCTCGCTGGCGTTACTGCTGGGCGTGACCGGTGAAATCAGCCCGCTGCATGCGCGTCTGTTGCCCGGTGCGCTGGTGGCGACCATCTTCACGCTGAGCATGGTGGGTCTGCGCCCGATGTGGCAAGCTCCGGCGCTGTTCGCCGCAGGCACCGCCTGGTACGGTATCTTTAACTGGGCGTGGTTTCGTATTTCAAAAGAACAACCGATGCGCGAAACCCTCAGCCAGCTCTATCTGCAACTGGCAGATTACTTCGAGGCGAAATACAGCCTGCTGACGCAACACACCGATCCTGAAACCGCGCTACCGCCACTGCTGGCGCGTCAGCAACAGGTTATCGATCTGATTGCCCTGCTTTATCAGCAACTGCACATGCTGCCGCAACACGGACATCATCATCACCATAAGCGACTGTTCCAGCGTTTTCAGGTCGCACTCGATTTGCAGGAACACATCACGGTGAGCCTGCATCAGCCGGAAGAAGTGCAAAAGCTGGTGGAAGAAAGCCACGCCGAAGCGGTTATACGACGTAATGCGCAGGTGATCTCCGCCCGTCTGCGGGTCATCGCTGATGACATTCTTTATCACCGTTTATCCGGGCGATTTACGATGGCCAACGAACTGGCCGCGCTGGAGAAAATAGCCGCGCGCAATCCGGAGAATCCGGTCGGTCAATTTTGCTATTACCATTTCAGCCGCATTGCGCGTTTATTGCGGACACAACGTCCGCTGTACCGACGCGATCTGATGAACACTCAGCCCCGCTTACCTTTCTGGCCGGCGTTGAAAAGTTATCTTTCCTTTAAATCGGTCGCGCTGCGCAATGCTGCCCGGCTTGGCATCATCCTGGCGATTGGCAGCAGCCTTGGTCTGTTTTTCAATCTGCCCAAGCCCTACTGGATTTTGCTGACCATCATGCTGGTCAGCCAGAACGGCTATAACGCCACGCGCGTACGTATCCAGCACCGTGCGCTGGGGACGCTGGCCGGATTACTGATTGCATCCGGATTGCTGAAGCTGGAATTACCCGAAAGCACCACGTTGCTCTGCATGCTGCTGATTACTTTGTTGTCCTACACGGTTTTACGCAAAAACTACGGGCTGGCAATGGTAGGTATGACAGTGACAGCCGTGTATACCCTGCAACTGCTGGCGATGAATGGCGTACATTTTCTCGTACCACGGCTGATAGATACGCTGATCGGCTGTGCGCTGGCTTTCGGCGGCACCATCTGGTTGTGGCCGCAATGGCAAAGCGGTTTGCTGCGCCAGAATGCGCATCAGGCGCTGGAAACCTATCAGAACGCAATCCGGTTGCTGCTTGAGGAAAATCCGGATGCCGCGAAACTCGCTTACACCCGAATGCAGGTCAATCAGGCGCATAATAAACTGTTCACCTCACTGAATCAGGCAATGCAGGAACCGGGCTTTAACTCGCATTATCTGGCGGATATGCGTCTGTGGGTGACGCACAGTCAGTTTATTGTCGAGCACATCAATGCGATGACTATTCTCGCCCGCGAGCACTACATGCTGCCGGAGAAACTGGCGACGGAGTATTTGCAGACCTGCGAAATCGCGCTGCAAAGCTGTCAGCAGCGGTTGCTTTACGACGGGCCCGGTGGTGAGAACACCTTGTTTAATGCGCCGGAGCTGCATCCGGATATGCCGCTGACCGAAATGGAACGCCACCTGCGGAGGGTGATATCGCATCTGAGTGTGATGCATACTATTTCGTCACTGGCGTGGAAGCAGAGACCACATCATGGGATCTGGTTAACGCGGCGGGCGTGATTTATAACTCCCTCCCCCTGCAAAAGGGAGGGGGGGGGTATTAAGGTCGGCTTAATTGTCTGAGTTGCCCTCAAACCAACACCCCATCCCAGCCTTCCCCTCGTGAAAGGGGAAGGAGCAAAAGTAAAACCTTTCAGCCATTGCAGGATAGAAGTAAAACGTCGATCTCCCCTTCGCAAGGGGGGAGCAGTCAGCCTGTAACTTTTGCCACAGCTTTCTCAAAGCGCCCCATCCCTTCTTCAATATCCGCGAAGTCGATAACCAGTGATGGTGCAAACCGGATCACATTCGGGCCCGCCACCAGCATCATCAACCCGAACTCAGCGGCGGCGGCATGAAACTCTCCGGCGCGGTTTTTGAAGGCATCCGACAGCTCGGCGCCAATCAGCAACCCCTGCCCGCGGAATTCGCTGAAGACAGAATATTTCTGGTTGATGGCATCCAGCGCGCTGATGAATTTCTCGCGGCGTTCATTGATACCGGCCAGCACGTCTGGCGTATTGATAATATCCAGTGCGGCTTCGGCGACGGCACAGGCCAGCGGGTTACCGCCGTAGGTGGTGCCATGTTTGCCCGGTTCCATCACCGATGCAACGTCTTCCGTTGCCAGCATGGCGCTGACAGGGAAACCGCCGCCCAGCGCTTTGGCGGTGGTCAGAATGTCCGGCGTCACGCCGTAATGCATGTAGCTGAACAACTTACCGCTACGCCCCATACCGCTTTGCACTTCATCGAGCACCAGCAGTGCCTGATGTTTGTCGCAAAGTTCACGCAGCCCTTGCAGGAATTCTTTGGTGGCCGGTGTCACCCCGCCTTCGCCCTGAACGGGTTCGACCACAATTGCGCAGGTATGATCGTCGATCACCGCTTTTACCGCGTCCAGATCGTTGAAGGGCACATGTACGATGTCAGCAGGTTTCGGGCCGAAGCCGTCGGAATATTTCGGCTGTCCGCCGACTGAAACAGTAAACAACGTGCGGCCATGGAAAGCGTTATGGAAAGCGATGATCTTACTTTTGTACGGGCTGTGGCGGTGGGAAGCATAATAGCGCGCAAGTTTGAATGCGGCCTCATTAGCTTCAGCGCCGGAGTTGGCAAAAAATACGCGGTCGGCAAAAGTGGCGTCGATCAACTTCTGAGCCAGTCGCAGAGCGGGTTCGTTGGTAAATACGTTACTGACATGCCACAGAGTTTCACCCTGTTCATGCAAGGCTTTAACCAGTGCCGGATGACAATGTCCGAGCGCCGTAACCGCGATACCGCCAGCGAAATCAACGTATTCGGTGCCCTGCTGGTCCCACACGCGGCTGCCTTTGCCCTTCACCGGAATGAATTTCGCAGGTGAATAAACCGGCAAAATCACTTTGTCGAACGTACCCCGATCTACCGCTGATTTTTCTGCCATAACCGTTTTCCCTTACTGAAGTAATATGAAAATATAATCACAAAATATGCATAAAAAATCACGCACAGGCAAACAGAAATCACACCTGATGGGTAAGTAATTTTATCAGCAAGATTAACTGATTAGATTTTAAGGAAATTATCCAGAAGCTGATGCCCCTGTTCACTCAGAATGCTTTCCGGATGAAACTGAACGCCATGCAGCGGTAAGGTTTTGTGCATGATGCCCATAATTTCGTCGCGCTGGCCTTCGCGCTCAGTCCACGCGGTGACGTCAAAGCAATCGGGCAGCGTTTCGGGCGCAATCACCAGGGAATGGTAGCGCGTCACCGTCAGCGGATTATTCAGCCCGGTAAAAACGCTGTTGCCGGTATGGCAGATGGGAGAAGTTTTGCCATGAATGGCCTGGCGGGCGCGGACAATCTTTGCGCCGAATGCCTGCGCCATTGCCTGATGCCCGAGGCAGACGCCGAGAACCGGCAGTTTACCGGCAAAATGGGTGATGGCTTGCAGGGAAATTCCCGCCTGATCGGGCGTACACGGGCCGGGCGAAATCACCAGATGTGACGGGGAAAGCTGTTCGATATCCGCAATCGTCAGTTGATCGTTACGCACCACGCTGACTTTTGCCCCCAGCTCGCAAAAATATTGGTAGAGGTTGTAGGTAAACGAGTCGTAGTTGTCGATCAGCAGCAGCATGGTCAATCCCGGTAAAGTCGAAAAATTTACCGGGTAATTCTACGCATTTTTAACCGCAGGCTTCAGCCTTTTTGTCGATCAAGGTGCGCCGGTCAATGTGCCTCATCGATTTCACTGATCACCTGATTAAAAATCGCCACCAGGTCTGTTTCATCGCCAAAAACCGCCGTTTTGTTGGCGGCCAGCCAGCGCTCACGCCCGACTTTGGCCCACTCAATGTCATAACCGGCGTGGATAACCAGCTGCTCGATGAATATTCTCAGCGCGCGCCCGTTACCTTCCCGGAATGGATGCAACAGGTTCAGGCCGGTGTAATAGTGCGCCAGCCGTTCTGCCAGATTATCGTGCGGCCATCCGACCAGAAACTCTTCTTCTTCGAGTTCCTGCATCAGCGCGTTGCCTTCATTTTCGATGTATTCGAAATGGCAAAACTGCGTATCGTCTTTATAAATATCGATTTCGCGGAACTTGCCCGCCCACGGATAGATGTCCTGGAACAGGGAAAGATGGATAGCGCACAGATGCGGTAAGCCCATGGTGGCCGGGCCGAGCGGCATGGCGGCGGCGCGCAGTGCGGTGAAAGCCAGTTCGGCCTGCAACAGACGATGTTCCTCCCGGATCCCGAGGCTGTTTTTCAGAACGTTGATGCCGGGATAGTAGTAAGGATCGGCACCCGCCACGAGTTTATCGTTCATAGTGCCTCCTCAGCTCGGACAAGCGCTGCGAAATTTGTTCGTTATCCAGCGTGACGGCTTCAACCTGCAAACCATCAAGCAGACTGCTGGCCTGAAAGTTCTCCCGCTGACGTTCGCGAAAGAGTTTTTCCTGCTGTCTGAGGGTCATTTTTTTCGCCATATTTCCTCCCCGGATATGGCCATTCGGGCGCATACCTTGTGAAGGTAAGTATAGACAGAGAAAAAAGGGCACCCGGCTGAGTGCCCCAAACTCGGATTATTCAACAGCGATCGGCTGGCTGATGACGTCAGTTTTATGCTCACCCTGCAACGTTTTCACCCGGTCTTCGAGCTGCTTAACCGCCTGCGCGTCTGGCAACAGCGAGTATTTCAGCTCGAACACGGTGCTCTGGCCGGGTTGCAGTTGTTTCACGCGGCCTTGTTTACGCTCAATCGTCACCGGATAAGCATAGTTGGTGCCCGGTTCAATACCGGTGACATATCCCTGTTTCAGCATGTCGGTGTTTTTCCACAGCGTCAGCAGCGGAAGCTGATGGGTATCGAACTCGATCGACGCGCCTTTATCACCGGCTTTGTTGACGACGCCCGCGACGGTTTTACCCTGCGCATCCGCCAGCGGCACCATGTTGAAGACCATTTCATCGAAGCCTTTGGTTGGCCCTGCGTAAGTCTGCCAGTCGGTCAGGCCCTTTTTGGCGTAATCGTTGAACGGAGAAATGGATTTTAGTGGTGCAATAAAGCGAGCGCCCTGCTCAAGGATTGGCTGACCAAAGTTGCTGTGATAAATAATCTGGTAGTCGTGCGGATAGTCCGACGAGTTGGTGAGTTCATCGTGAATGGTCCAGGACTGGCTGCCCGGCACGTAGCGCAGCTCAGTCCAGGTTTCCAGCCTGGCTTTCTTGAAGGTATCTTCTTTGAGCAGCCCGCGCACGGTGATTTCGTACGGCGCTTTTTCTGCAATCTCCACCACGACTTTCGACGCTGGCGTGTTGCCTGCGCGGCCATGCAGCGTATAAATCATGCCGTCCGCGGTCACCGGATGGCCGGTCCATTCAAAGCCGCAGCGCACCATCATTTCGTTGAAACCTTCCAGCCAGCCTACGCCGTTGCGGCTTTCCAGATTGATGTACGCCGGATTCACCACTTCCTGCACCGGCGAATCCCAGCCCAGCCGGATGTTATCGCCGGTGACATGCAGTAAATCCATGCCGCGCGTCGGGCTCAGGGCGATGGTCAGCCCTTTGCTGGTGATCGTAATGACTTTCGACCCTTCCTGTTTACCGCCGTGCAAAACTTTTTGTTCGATGCTGAAATCTGCACCGGCGATATTCAGCTTTTTGCTGTCAGTTTTCCAGTTTCCCAGTTCAGTACCGGCTTCAGCATCCGTCAGCACGATAGTTTGTGCGGCAGCCTGCCACGAAAAAAGCCCCATGACGATCCCGGTTACGAGTAATTTTTTCACATCCACTCCTTTTTGCTGAATTGATTTAGCCCAAAAGCAATTCAGCCTACAAATCCCGCAGGATGAAAAACGTGACAGTCTTCACCTTGATAGGTTTTGCCGTAAAACCACCTGCCACAACGTGCTCAGGGTGGCAAAAGAAGAATGAAACGGGATTTGTTACAGGAAATAGTGCGAAGTCAGGCAGAGAAAACACATACAAAGCTGACGCGTTTCAGCTTCGTGTGTTGAACAGAAGAGATTACTTTTTACGGCCACCCATAATTGAGCCCAAAACGCCGCGCAGAATCTGTCGCCCTAAATCGCGGGCCATACTTTTGGCGGCAACCTGCACCACACCGTCGCGTTTGCCGCCACGCGGGCCGGTGCTGCCGAACAGGATTTCATTGAGCCCCCCCATCAGGCCGCCGCCGGATCCGGCTTCCGCCGTGGGTTTAGCCGCGCCGCCCGGTTGCGGGGCAGCCACGGTACCGAAGCCCTGTGCGGTGATTTTTTCATACGCGGATTCGCGATCCACGCTGTCTTCGTAGCGGCCATACAACGGCGACTGATTGATGGCTTTATTGCGCTCATCTTCCGCCAGCATGCCCATTTTTGATTCGGGGGCGATGACCATGGCACGCTGCACAATTTCCGGCCGCCCTTTTTCGTCGAGGAAAGACACCAGCGCTTCGCCGACGCCCAGCTCGCTAATCACCACTTCCGCATCGAACGCCGGATTGGCGCGCATGGTCTGCGCCGCGGCTTTTACCGCTTTCTGGTCGCGTGGCGTAAAGGCGCGCAAAGCGTGCTGAACCCGGTTGCCAAGCTGCCCGAGCACGCTGTCAGGAATATCCAGCGGGTTCTGTGTGACGAAGTAAATCCCGACGCCTTTAGAACGGATGAGGCGCACCACCTGTTCGATTTTCGTCAGTAACGCTTCAGGCGCGTCATTGAACAACAGATGCGCTTCATCAAAGAAAAACACCAACTTCGGCTGTTCAGGGTCACCCACTTCCGGCAGAAGTTCGAACAGTTCCGCCAGCAGCCAGAGCAGGAAAACAGAATAGAGTTTGGGCTGATTAATCAGCTTATCTGCGGCCAGCAGATTGATGATCCCATGACCGTTTTTATCGGTGCGCATCAGATCGTTGATATCCAGCATCGGCTCGCCGAAGAACTGATTCGCGCCCTGACCTTCCAGCGTCATCAGGCCGCGCTGAATCGCCCCGATAGACGCCGTGGAAATATTGCCGTACTGCGTCTGGAACTGCTTCGCGTTTTCGCCGGTAAACTGCACCATCGCGCGCAAATCTTTCATGTCGAGCAGCAAAAGTCCGTTGTCATCGGCAATCTTGAAAACCAGCTGCAACACGCCGCTTTGCACGTCATTCAGATCCAGCAACCGCGCCAGCAATAACGGCCCGAGATCGGAAATCGTGGCGCGGATCGGATGACCTTTTTCACCGAAAATATCCCACGGGATAATGCTGCACGCCTGCGGCTGCCAGTCAGTGACGCCGATATTCTTCAGGCGCGCGGCGAGTTTTTCCGAAGGCACGCCTTCTGCGCCAATCCCCGATAAATCCCCTTTTACATCGGCCAGAAAAACAGGAATGCCGATACGCGAAAACTGTTCAGCCATGCGTTGCAGCGTGACCGTTTTACCTGTGCCGGTCGCGCCAGTTATTAATCCATGCCGGTTCGCCAGAGCAGGCAGGATCACCAGATCCTGAACCGGCTGGCCTTCATTCATGGCTTTGGCAATAAGGCGGGGTTCGCTCATTTCTTTTTCCTTGAAAGTGGGACGCGGTAACGCTCTTTAAAACCTATTAGTCAGGACAAGGGGCGTCAAGAAACACCCAACAAAAAGCCTCCCGAAAGGAGGCTTAGATTCTTTGCAGAAAGGAACCGGAAAGCTGAATGTTATGGCAAGACTTTCGCAGAGAGGATAACAATCGGCGTGGTCGGAACGTTCTGGTATGGCCCGACGTTATCGGTTTTCACGGAAGACATTTTGTCGACCACGTCCATGCCTTTGATGACTTTACCGAAAACGGCATAGCCAAAATCACGCTGACCGTGATCCAGGAAAGCATTGTCTGCCACGTTGATGAAGAACTGGCTGGTCGCGCTGTCTTTATCGGCAGTACGCGCCATAGCAACGGTGCCGCGCAGGTTACGCAGGCCGTTGTCAGCTTCGTTCTTAATCGGTTCTTTGGTCGCTTTCTGCTGCATGTCAGTCGTAAAGCCACCGCCCTGAACCATGAAGCCCGGGATCACGCGATGAAAAATGGTGTTGTTGTAATAGCCGCTCTGCGCGTAATCGACGAAATTCTTCACAGAAACCGGTGCCTTCGCACTGTCGAGTTCCAATTCGATATTCCCTGCTGAAGTGGTCAGCATTACGTGGGTTTGACCGGCGGCGAAAACCGGTGACATTGCAGTCAGGGATAGCAGCGCAGTTAAGGCCACTAAAGTACGTTTAAACATGACGGTTCCTTTCTTCAGAATACAAACAACAGATCCCACTGATTCTAAAGAGGCTTTAGGCTCAGCGCCAGACCTTTACCTTTATTTACGCTTAAAACTAAATTATTCAGATATTTCATAATATTACACGGTATTTATCTTAGCGTTAGCTGTTGAAATCTACCGGGTAATCTTTATCAAGATGGATGACCGTTTTTGCCGGTTCGGTTTGCGCGATAAGACGTCCCTGACGGATGGAATATCGCACCGGCGTCTGACGGCGGACAGCATCAAAACCATTCTGTGCAGGCAGGATCACCAGGTTCGCCGGATTGCCATCTTGCAGCGCGTAATCCGTCAGATTCATTGTTCGCGCGCTGTACGTGGTAATCAGCTTCAGGCCATCGTCAATTTGCTGATATCCCATCAGCTGGCAAACATGCAGCCCCATGTGCAAAACCTGCAACATATTGGCGGTGCCCAGCGGATACCACGGATCAAAAACGTCATCGTGACCGAAGCAGACGTTAATCCCCGCCTCCAGCATTTCTTTCACGCGCGTAATACCGCGACGTTTAGGATAGGTATCAAAGCGCCCTTGCAGATGAATGTTCACCAGCGGATTGGCGACAAAATTGATGCCCGACATTTTCAGCAGACGGAACAGCCGCGAAGTATACGCACCGTTATATGAGTGCATCGCGGTGGTATGGCTGGCGGTAACGCGCTGGCCCATGTTTTCACGCAGCGCCAGCGCCGCCACGGTTTCCACAAAACGCGATTGTTCATCATCGATTTCATCGCAATGCACGTCGATGAGCCTGTTGTATTTCTGCGCCAGCGCAAAGGTTTTGTGCAGCGACTCCACGCCATATTCGCGGGTAAATTCAAAATGCGGAATCGCGCCGACAACGTCAGCACCCAGTTTCAGCGCCTCTTCCAGCAGGGCTTCGCCGTCGGGATACGACATAATCCCTTCCTGCGGAAACGCCACGATTTGCAGCGTAACCCACGGCGCGACTTCGGCTTTCACTTCCAGCATGGCTTTCAGCGCGGTCAGCGTCGGGTCGGAGACATCAACGTGCGTACGGACGTGCTGAATGCCGTTGGCAATCTGCCATTTCAGCGTCTTCCACGCGCGCTGTTTTACATCCTCATGCGTGAGCACGGCCTTGCGTTCTGCCCAGCGTTCAATGCCTTCAAACAGCGTACCGGACTGGTTCCACGCGGGCTGACCGGCGGTTTGCGTCGTATCAAGGTGAATATGCGGTTCGATAAAAGGCGGGATCGCCAGCCCGCCTTCCGCATCCAGGATGTGATCGCCGTAATCGGCATTATCCAGCTGCGAAACGATATGGCGGATCACACCGTCTTCGATTTCTATCTGCCACAACCCTTCCCGATCAGGCAGACGGACATTTTTAATGGTACGCAAAGGAGTTTTCGTCACGCATTACCTCATCGTTTTAGAAAGACTGCGTCGTCAGTGATTGTAAGGCCAATCTTAGAACAATAGCCTGAAAGTGTTTATAAATCGAAAGGTTACACAAAAACCCAATGAAATCAGCTAAATACCTACTAAGGGGTATATTGGAAGCGGCTTGATTTGTATCAATACCCCCTGTTACGCGCGGGTTATGTTTAGCCTCATAAAATCAAAATTGAGGCAATTATGAGCAAAGTCAGACTCGCGATTATTGGTAACGGCATGGTCGGCCATCGCTTTATCGAGGATTTGCTGGATAAAGCGGAGCCGGATCAGTTCGATATCACGGTATTATGTGAAGAGCCGCGCGTGGCCTATGACCGCGTCCATCTTTCCTCTTACTTTTCACACCATACCGCCGAAGAACTGTCGCTGGTTCGCGAAGGATTTTACGAAAAGCACAACGTCAACGTACTGATCGGCGAACGCGCCATCACGCTGAACCGCAAAGAAAAAGTGATCCACTCCAGCAGCGGCCGCACGGTGTACTACGACAAACTGATTATCGCGACCGGTTCCTACCCGTGGGTACCCCCGATCCTCGGTTCTGACGGCCAGGACTGCTTCGTTTACCGCACCATTGAAGATTTGCACGCCATCGAATCCTGCGCCCGTCGCAGCAAACGCGGTGCCGTCGTCGGCGGCGGTTTGCTCGGGCTGGAAGCGGCGGGTGCCCTGAAAAACCTCGGTGTTGAAACGCATGTGGTTGAATTCGCACCCGGTCTGATGGCGGAACAGCTTGATGTGATGGGCGGCAGCCAGCTGCGCCAGAAAATCGAAAGCATGGGCGTGCAGGTGCACACCGCGAAAAACACCAGACAAATCATTCAGGGCGGAAGCTCTGCCCGCAAAACCATGGAATTCGCTGACGGCACCGCGCTGGAAGTCGATTTTATCGTGTTCTCTACCGGCATCCGTCCTCAGGACAAACTGGCGCGCCAGTGTGATCTCGAAATTGCACCGCGCGGCGGCATCGTCATTAACGACCAGTGCCAGACCAGCGATCCGGACGTTTACGCCATCGGCGAATGTGCGTCGTGGAATCAGCGTACCTTCGGTCTGGTCGCACCGGGCTACAAAATGGCGCAGGTCACCGCAGACCATCTTCTGGGCCGCGAAAATACCTTCACCGGCGCAGACATGAGCGCCAAGCTGAAACTGCTCGGCGTTGACGTTGCGGGTATCGGCGATGCACACGCACGCACACCGGGCGCCCGCAGCTACGTCTATCTGGATGAAAGCAAAGCGTTATACAAACGTCTGGTCGTCAGCGAAGACAACAAAACGTTGCTCGGCGCGGTTCTGGTCGGCGACACCAGCGATTACGGCAATCTGTTGCAACTGGTGCTTAACAGCATCGAACTGCCGGAAAACCCGGATGCACTTATCCTGCCTGCCCACGCGGGCAGCGGCGGCGCAGTGATCGGCACCGACGCCTTGCCGGAAAGCGCGCAAATCTGCTCCTGTTTTGACGTCACCAAAGGCGACATCATCAAAGCGGTTCAGGGCGGATGCCACACAGTCGCGGCGCTGAAATCCGCAACCAAAGCCGGGACCGGCTGCGGCGGTTGTATTCCGCTGGTCACACAAGTGCTGAACGCTGAGCTGAGCAAACAGGGCATCGAAGTAAACCATCACCTGTGCGAGCACTTTGCTTATTCGCGTCAGGAGCTGTATCACCTGATCCGCGTCGAAGGCATCCGTTCGTTTGACGATCTGCTCAATAAATACGGCAAAGGTTATGGCTGCGAAGTGTGTAAACCGACTGTCGGTTCGCTGCTCGCCTCCTGCTGGAATGATTATGTGCTGAAAGCACAGCACACGCCGCTTCAGGACACCAATGACGTCTTCCTCGCCAACATGCAAAAAGATGGCACGTATTCTGTTATCCCGCGCTCACCGGGCGGCGAAATCACGCCACAAGGCCTGATGGCGATTGGCGAAATTGCAGCGGAATATAACCTCTACACCAAAATTACCGGCTCCCAGCGCATCGGGATGTTCGGCGCGCAGAAAGACGATTTACCGGCTATCTGGCAGAAACTGATTAACGCCGGTTTCGAAACCGGTCAGGCGTATGCGAAAGCGCTGCGCATGGCGAAAACCTGCGTCGGCAGCACCTGGTGTCGCTACGGCGTTGGCGACAGTCTCGGTTTCGGCATCAGTCTGGAAAACCGCTACAAAGGCATCCGCACACCACACAAAATGAAGTTCGGCGTCTCCGGTTGTACCCGTGAATGTTCGGAAGCTCAGGGCAAAGACGTCGGGATTATCGCCACCGAAAACGGCTGGAACCTGTATGTCTGCGGCAACGGCGGTATGAAACCGCGCCACGGCGATCTGCTGGCCGCCGATCTGGATAACGAAACGCTGCTGCGCTATCTCGACCGCTTCATGATGTTCTACATCCGCACCGCCGATAAGCTTCAACGCACCTCGGTCTGGATGGACAACCTCGAAGGCGGCATCGACTATCTGCGCAAAGTGATTATCGATAACAAACTCGGCCTGAACGATCAGCTGGAAGCCGAACTGGCACGTCTGCGCGAATCTGCGGTTTGCGAATGGCAGGAAACGCTGAACGACCCGGCGGCGCAGACCCGCTTCACGCACTTTATCAACAGCGCGCAGCGCGACCCGAACGTCCAGTTCGTGTCAGAACGCGAACAGCACCGTCCGGCGCGCCCGGACGAACGCATTCCGGTGAAAATGATCGCCGACGGGGAGGAAGTATTATGAGCCAGTGGTTAACGCTTTGTTCTGTTGAGCAAATCCTGCCGGGCTGCGGCGTTTGCGCGCTGGCGGGCAATCAGCAAGTTGCGCTGTTCCGTCCTTACGCTGATGAGCAGATTTTCGCGCTGTCGAATATCGATCCCTTCGCAAAATCAAGCGTGCTGTCACGCGGGATTATTGCCGAACATCAGGGCGAATTGTGGGTCGCCAGCCCGCTGAAAAAACAGCATTTTCGCCTGACGGATGGTTTGTGTATGGAAGACGATACGCATTCGATTCCGGCCTTTGAGGTTCGTGTTCAGGGCGGCAGCGTGGAAATCAATACCACCAGCCTTCACGCAGAAACCTGCTAAACTCCGCGCCTTTCACGCCGCCTTCGGGCGGCGTTGTTATCTGCTTTCGGGAACGTCGTCATGGATTATTTGCCCCTCTTTTGTCAGTTAAAAAACAGAGCCTGTCTGCTGGTGGGCGCCGGTGACGTTGCCGAACGCAAAGCCCGTTTGCTGCTCGATGCCGGTGCGAAACTGACGGTCAACGCCCTCACCTTCACGTCGCAATTTGAGATTTGGGCAGACGAAGGCAAAGTCCGCCTGCTGAAAGGCGAATTCTCGCCGCTGCTGGTCGATGAAAAGTGGCTGGTCATTGCCGCGACGGATTCTGATTTAGTGAATCAGGAAGTCAGCGAAGCCGCCGAGCAACGCCGCGTTTTCTGTAACGTGGTGGATGCACCGGAAAGCGCGAGCGTGATCATGCCGTCGATTATCGACCGTTCACCACTGATGATCGCCGTCTCTTCCGGCGGCAATGCGCCGGTTCTGGCGCGCCTGTTACGCGAACGTCTGGAATCCATTTTGCCGCAACATCTGGGCAAACTGGCGCAGGTAGCGGGCGGATTACGCGCACGGGTCAAAGCGCAGTTCAGCGAAATGTCCGACCGCCGCCGCTGGTGGGAAAAGCTGTTTAATCATCATCGTCTGGCGCAATCACTGGCCAATAATGACGACGCGCAAAGCGGGCAATATCTCGAAGAATTATTCAGCGAGCCGGTGGATAAACACGGTGAAGTGATTCTGGTTGGTGCCGGGCCGGGCGATGCCGGTCTGCTGACGCTCAAGGGTTTGCAGCAAATGCAGCTGGCCGACGTGGTGGTTTATGACCGGCTGGTTTCCGACGGCGTGCTGAATCTGGTGCGCCGCGACGCCGAGCGCATTTTCGTCGGCAAGCGCGCCGGGCATCATTGTGTTGCCCAGGAGCGCATCAACGAAATTCTGCTGGAACAGGCGCAAATGGGTAAACGCGTTGTGCGCCTGAAAGGTGGCGATCCGTTTATCTTTGGTCGCGGCGGCGAAGAGCTGGAAGCACTGAAAGCCGCGGGCATCGCGTTTTCCGTTGTGCCAGGCATCACGGCCGCCTCGGGTTGTTCCGCCTACAGCGGCATTCCGCTGACGCACCGCGATCATGCGCAAAGCGTACGGCTAATCACCGGCCACGCCAAACAGGACGGCGCACTCGACTGGGCATGTCTGGCGCAGGGTCAGCAAACGCTGGTGTTTTATATGGGGCTGACGCAGGCGGGCGAGATCCAACGGCGTCTGCTGGAAAACGGTCTGGCAGCACAAACGCCTGTCGCGCTGGTCGAAAACGGTACCAGCCGGCAGCAGCGCGTGGTCACCGGAAACCTGACTGACCTCGAAAATCTGGCTAAACAGGTGCAAAGCCCGAGCCTGATTATCGTCGGCAGCGTGGTCAGCCTGCGCCATAAACTCAACTGGTTTGCCAGCGAAACGCCGCAGTAACACCCCTCCCCGCCCGAAAACTCCATTTATTTTTTTAATCAATTCAGAGAAGTGATATGACTTTCACTTCTCTGCCTTAAATTATAAGAGAATTCTTATAACAGAATAAAATTCCTGAATTTCGGGATTCACTCTCTTAAAACCAAAATAATCACCCCACACAAATGGAATATTCAGAATCTTCAACTTAGACTTTAAGTACGCCGACTGTGGCGTAATCTCCCGTGGAGGGTCAAATCATGCGCCATACCATTCATGTTGGTCATGTTAACAAGGTTGCTTTGGCAATCTTAGTCGCCCTGTCACTGGCTGCCTGTAGCGGCAGTGGCGGCGGCGGTTCTTCTCATACGGCAAAAACGTCCACCACCGGCTCGGCAACGACCGGAGACGGGACAACAACAGGCAGTGACGGCACCACGACCGCCGGAAATGGAACCGGAACAGGCACCACAACGACCGGTGACGGAACCACCACCGCAGGTAATGGAACCGGCACCGGAACGGGTACGGGGACAGGCACCGGGACGGGTACCGGAACAGGGACAGGGACCGGATCGACATCCACCACACTCACTACCGGCACCATCCTGAGCAGTGCGGGTGGCGCAGTCAGTGGCCTGGGGACACAAGTCAGCAGTATCGCCAGCCAGACACCTATCAGTAATATTCCGGTCGCAGGTTCAGGCGTTGTGACAATTGTTGACAGCGCCGGGAATGCGGTGACGTCCGTGGGCAGCGGTATTCAAAACGGTGTCGGCCAGTTTGGCACCAATCCTAATGCCATCGGCACCACGGTCGCAGGCGTGCCAAAAGCCGTGGCTGATTTAGGCACCGGCGTATCCGGTCTTGGAACGTCCATTGCCGCTAACACCGCCGGCACGCCGCTGGGTGGCATAACCGGTGCGACGGGCGGTCTGGTGAATAACGTCGGATCACTGGTCACCACGACCGGTAACGGTCTGGCGCAAAACGTACAGAGCGGCGCGCTTTCCGGCGTCACGACGGCAGCGACGGGCATCGTGACGCCGGTTGTCGCCAATGTACAAACCACCACCCAAGCCGTGGGCGGCGCGACCGGTTTAGGTACGCCTGTTAACGGTTTGCTGAATCAGGTGGGCGGCGCGGTCAGCTCCGTCGGGACACAGGTTTCTACCAGCACACCGGCGCTGGCGGGTCTGGGCACCGCAGTTACAGATACCGGCCAGGCAGTGTCTAAAACCGGTACGCTTCTGGTTCCGGCCAGCAGCACAACGACGACCACCGCCAGTAATTCCGGTGGTATTTCTGCTGGCGCAGGCGCTTCGCTCACACAATCAGGCGGCCTGATTGCGGGCGTCGGGACCACGCTGGGGACGGTCACCGGCGGGCTGGGCCTGAAGGTGAATAAAACACCATAGTACATTGTTGTAAAAAGCCCGTTGTCCGGACATCCGGGGAGCGGGCTTCTCCCTCCGGGTTCCCACATTTGCCTGTGCGTTCAAAGGAATGTTTATGAGAATAAAATCCTGCATAGTGGCGTTACTGGGCTCTGTCGTTGGTTACAGTTCGGCAGACATGTTCCCTACGTTGATTGACCCGAATAACCCGGCCAAACTGGCTCAGCCGATTTCACAACCTCCGGCTAAAACACAAAAAATCGAACTGCCCGCACAAAAAACCGCCCCCAGTCTGACGCCTCAGACGCTGATAGAGGTGAAGCACATTCAGTTTGTCGGCGGCACGCAATATCCGCTGGATTCTCTGGCTGCGCCTTTCGCTCCTTTTGTCGGCAAGAAAGTGCCGCTGTCGCAGCTACTGGCGGCCGCGGACGGAATTACCCGGCGTTATCATCAGGACGGATTCGTACTCTCTTATGCCTACATTCCTGCGGATAATTTCAAAGATGGCGTGGTGAAAATCGGGCTGGTCGAAGGGTATATTTCCGGCACCCAGATCCACAGCGATAATCAGCAGGTCGGTCGCTGGCTGAGCAAACTGTCGCAACACATCATGGCGGATAAACCGCTGACGCAGGATACGTTCGAGCGCTACACCCTCCTGATGGAGCGCACGCCAGACACCAAAGTGACCGCCTCCGCCAATAATCCGGACAATATCTACGGCGCGACCGTGCTCAATGTACAGGCTTTGCGCCCGCGCAACTGGAACATTCAGACTGCGGTCGATACGCGCAAAGGGGACGGTTCCGCAGTGGTCAACGCCACACTCAGCGGGCTGAGCACTTACGGCGAACAGTTGGGAATTGCGACATTAATTCCGCTGGAAAGCGACACGCGGAAAACCTATGCCGGTCTGAACTATCAGCAATATCTCGGTGACGACGGGCTGCTGATGCAGCTCAAAGGCAGTTATTACCAGCAGAAAGACAAAGACTACAACACCATTTTATCGCTGCCGAACGGCATCAACGTCGGTTCGCAGAATACTCAGACGCAATACAACGGCGGCGTCGTGTTCAGTTATCCGTTAGAGCTGACACGGAAAAAACAGTGGACGATCAGCGGCGGGCTGGATTATCTCGACAAAAAATATGATTACGATTTGCAGGCAAGCCTGGGAAACCAGCGCGTGCGGCTGCCGGAAGTGAATCAGCGCATACGCTACCCGGCGGCAGAAATCACGCTGGCCGGTTATCGCGAATATGACCAGTCCTACTGGAGCACGAAATTTAACGTCCGCCAGGGGATCGACGGGCTGGGCGCGACGAATTCCACGCCAAATGCCGATCTGTCGTTTACCCGCTGGAAATTCAACGGCGATGCAGCGTATCTGTTCGACAAAAAATGGCGGCTCAGTACGTCAGTTGAAGGAGACTGGTCAGACAATGATTTGCCGGAGCCGGAACGGGTGAATTTCGGCGCGCTGCATTACGGGCGCGGCTATCCGGACAGCGATGCGCAAGGCGATTACGGCGTCGGCGGCCAGGTGGAGCTGCGCTATATCCACAATCTGGAACAGGGAATCTGGCTGAAAACCATTCAGCCTTACACGGTGATCGACGGTGCGCACACCGAATTCAATCAGGCCGGATTACCGAAACAGAATCTGTCGTCTTATGCAATTGGCGTGATGTTTGGCGATAACCGTCACTATACGTTATCGGTCGAAGCCGCGCGGGCCATCGGCGATGTCCCGCTCGACAGCCATTCCCGCGACTGGCGCTATAACGCGACATTTACCTACAACTTCAGCGCCGGTTCTTAACGCGTTCTTCACCCGGAAACCCCAAACAAAAAAGCCACGTCCCGAAAGGCGTGGCTTTTCATTTTCAAACAGACTCAGCGATTAAGGCGCGGTCACAAAACCGATAGCTTCATAGGCTTTTGCCAGCGTCACTTTTGCACGCGCGCGGGCTTTCTCAGCGCCTTCACGCATCACTTCCTGCAGGTAAGCTTCGTCGTTACGGAAACGGTGATAACGTTCCTGCACTTCGGTCAGCATACCGGCAACCGCTTCAGCGACAGCGCCTTTCAGATGACCATACATCTGGCCTTCGAACTGGGCTTCCAGTTCCGGAATCGCTTTGCCGGTCACGCCGGACAGAATATCAAGCAAGTTAGAAACGCCCGGCTTGTTTTTCACGTCATAACGTACGACAGGCGGCTCTTCGGAGTCGGTCATCGCACTTTTGATTTTTTTGGACACCGCTTTCGGATCTTCCAGCAGGCCGATCACGTTTTTACGGTTGTCATCGGACTTGGACATCTTTTTAGTCGGTTCCTGCAACGACATTACGCGCGCGCCGGATTTCGGAATAAACGGCTCAGGCACGGTAAACACATCACCGTACAGGGCATTGAAGCGGCTGGCGATATCGCGGCTCAGCTCCAGATGTTGTTTCTGGTCTTCACCGACCGGCACCTGGTTGGTCTGGTACAGGAGAATATCGGCGGCCATCAGCACCGGGTAATCAAACAGACCCGCGGTGATGCTTTCGCTGTTAGACGTTTCGTAGCGCGCTGATTTGTCTTTGAATTGCGTCATACGACCCAGCTCGCCGAAATAGGTATAGCAGTTCAGCGCCCAGCTCAGCTGGGAATGCTCAGGAACATGAGACTGCACAAAGATGGTACTTTTCTTCGGATCAATGCCGACAGCCAGATACAGCGCCAGCGTATCAAGCGTCGCTTTACGCAGCTGAGCGGGATCCTGGCGTACGGTGATCGCATGCAAATCGACGATGCAGTAAATGCATTCGTAATCGTCCTGCATATGAACCCATTGACGCAGCGCACCCATGTAGTTGCCAATGGTCAGTTCACCGGAAGGCTGTGCGCCACTAAATACGATGGGTTTACTCATTTTATGCTTCCTGATCTTTTAAAGATGACAGCCCCAGAGTGGGCAAAAGGTCGGCGAAATGATCCAGCACGCGATCGGGTTTCGTCAGCGCGATAGATTCACCGTAGTTATAGCCGTAAGTCATGCCCACACACGGGCAGCCCGCCGCCTGAGCGCACTGAATATCGTTGCGGGAATCGCCAACAAATACCATTTCACTGGCACGCAGACCGAGTTTTCCCAGCATCAGATAGACCGGTGCCGGATGCGGTTTTTTCACCACGACGTCATCGCCGCCAATCGCCAGCGAGAAATAGCTGTCGATGCCCAGTGAGGCAAGCAGAGGCGCGATAAACGGCGTGGGTTTGTTGGTGACCAGCCCTAATGGCAGATCCAGAGCCGCCAGCGCAGCCAGCGTTTCTTTCACCTGCGGGTATAAACGGCTGCCTGAAGCGGCGGTATCGGCGTAGTAGTGGTCAAACTTATCGCGCACTTTTTGCAGGAACTCTGGTGACAAATCACCTTCTGCCCAGCGAACCGCGCGTTCAACCATCACGTCGGCACCGTTACCAATCCAGGTGCTCAGGCGCTCAACGCCTGCGGCCGGTAAGCCAAAATCACGCAGCGCCAGATCAATCGCTTCGGAAAGGCCCGGCGCGCTGTCGACCAGCGTGCCGTCTAAATCGAACGCAATGCCGCGTGCAACAAGAGGCTCAGTCATGGGAGACCTTAGCCAGTTCACTGCGCATATGGTCAATCACGGTGCGGTAATCAGGCTGGTTAAAGATGGCGGAACCGGCGACGAACATGTCTGCACCGGCTGCGGCGATTTCGCGGATATTCTCGGCTTTCACGCCGCCATCAATTTCAAGGCGAATGTCGTAACCGCTGTCATCGATAATTTTGCGAACCTGACGCAATTTATCAAGCGTTCCGGGAATGAATGACTGACCGCCAAAGCCCGGGTTGACGGACATCAGCAAGATTACATCAAGTTTATCCAGAACATAATCCAGATAACTCAGGGACGTAGCAGGGTTGAAAACCAGACCGGCTTTACAGCCGTGGCTTTTAATCAGTTGCAGCGAGCGGTCAACGTGCTCGGAGGCTTCAGGGTGGAAAGTGATGTAAGACGCCCCGGCTTCTGCGAAATCCGGGATCAAACGATCGACCGGTTTCACCATCAGATGCACGTCGATAGGCGCCGTGATGCCGTAATTGCGTAATGATTTGAGGACCATCGGCCCCATCGTTAAATTCGGGACGTAATGATTGTCCATCACATCAAAATGGACGACATCTCCGCCAGCTTCCAATGCTTTCGCCGTGTCTTCACCCAGGCGGGCAAAGTCAGCCGATAGAATGGACGGTGCAATCAAAAACTGTTTCATCCGCTTCTCCAAACGATAAGGTTCCCGAAAATCACCGGCTAGCCGGTAATCAGCGATATAACGCTAAAAGTTCATTTACCATGCTGCGTTGAGCCACTTTGCTGCTGATCGTCCGGCGCGCCGAGACGCGGTGCAGCTGTTTCGCCTCTGCATACCATTCCAGCGTCAGCGGTGTTTCATGGTTGGAAATCAGCACCGGCACATTATTCTCATGGGAAAGCTGATACGCCAGCCGCGCCAGATTGCGCTGATCTTCCATACTAAAACTGTTGGTGTGGTAAGCCGTAAAATTGGCCGTCGCCGAAAGCGGTGCATAAGGGGGATCACAATACACCACCGAGCCAGACTGCGCTTTCAGCAAAGTGTCCTGATAATGCTCGCAAACAAACACCGCATTGCGGGCTTTTTCCGCAAACCAGTGGAGCTCTTCTTCAGGGAAATACGGCTTTTTATAGCGTCCGAACGGGACATTAAACGCACCACTGAGGTTATAACGACAAAGACCGTTGTAACAATGGCGGTTGAGATAGAGGAAAAGTACCGAACGACGATAAGGATCGCTGCTGGCATTAAACTCAGCCCTCAGTGCGTAAAAACGATCTGATTCATTAAACTCAGGCGTGAAAAGCACACGGGCGTCGCGTACGAATTCTTCGGTACGCATTTTCACGATGTTATAGAGATTGATCAGGTCGCTGTTGATGTCCGCCAGAATATAAGCGTCATACTCGGTATTCAAAAATACCGAACCCGCGCCAACAAAAGGCTCTATCAAACAATCTCCCGCTGGTAGATGACGTCTGATGTCATCAATCAGCGGGTATTTGCCGCCAGCCCACTTCAAAAACGCGCGGTTCTTCTTCATGCCGTCAGTTAGCTACTTATACAATTCACAGCCGCGGATTGTATCCTGTTTTTAGACAGCAAATCGCGTTGAGATCAGATTCATTTTTTCAGGTCTTGCTGTACCTGATGTACAGGTTTGACCCACGGTTTTTTCGCCTGAACTTCCGCAGGCAAGCTGGAAATGGCACGTTTAGCTTCAGCGGAAGAAGCGTAGTTACCACTGACCAGCACAAACCACGGCTTCCCGTCGCGGGCTGTCTGATAAACCAGATAATTTTTCAGGCCCTGCTGTCTTGCGAATGCATTCAACGTGCTGGACTGAGAAGCGCCGCTCAATTGCAGGGTAAAGTGCGAACCCGGAGCAGACTTAATCATCGATGCGCTGCCGGAAGCAACAACAGGGGCTGAGACAGCCGGTGCTGCTGACGGATGTGTCGCAGGAGATTTCGTCGCCTGAGGCTGAGACTTCGCGGTCTGCGACGCCGGTTTGTGTTCAGCCGGTTTCGCGGTATGAGCAGGTTGAGTATTACGCGCAGGTTGTGCAGGGCGTGTATGCGTTGCTGAAGACTGAGAGGCAGCAGGCATCTGAGTCCGCGCCGAACCGTTCACCGTAGCCGGGGCTGTCGGTAAAGAGGTCAGTGACTGGGCTGCGGGTGTCATGCTGCCTTGCGCTACGCCATCCACCTGATTCTGCTGGGAAGATAAAGCATCGCCCATATCGCCTGGCAGATCGACACGCTCTTTCTGCCCGTTATCTGGCAGAGGCTGCGCTTCAGTCGGTGTAGAAGAAACTGGCGGTAAACCAATGCTCTGAGGTTGCTGGCCGTTAGCCGCCTGCGCCGTATTCGCCTGTGCTTGCGCCGAAGGCTGAGCCGGTGCGGCCGCATTGTTGCCCGCAAGGTCGTTGCCCGCAAGATTGATGTCTTTAGGCCCGTTGTTCTGCTGCGCGGATGGGGTAGTCGCTGGCGACTTCATGGCGGAACCAATGCCGACAATCAGTAATATCAGCACCACAATACCAATGCCGATCATCACGTACTGACGATTCACAGGAACCTTTGGAATGGAAGGAGACGGTTTGCGCGCGCGCGGTGGGCGGCGATCGCTGGTGTCTGGTTTGAGATCGTCTTCCGGTGTTAAATCATCCATCTAAAACCTCCAACCCGGCTAAAAACCTGAAACAGGTTTTACGCGGAGCAACTATCCTGACTAAAAAATAAAGCTTTGCTGGGCATTGGTAAAATCGGTCGTTATCTGGCCAAAAGCATGGCCGCAGTCTTAACGGCAATCTTCAATCGAAGCCAGCACCATTTCATGCGATACGCCGGAGCGCACTTCAGACTGACCAATTGCTTTAGGTAAAACCAGACGCAGCTCGCCAGCCAGTACTTTCTTATCACGCATCATGTGCGGCAGATAAGACTGCGCTTCCATGACCTGCGGGCCTGCAACCGGTAATCCCGCGCGGATTAACAACGCCTTGACCCGCGCGATGTCCCCCAGGCTAAATTGCCCGAGGCGATGCGCGGTATAACACGCCATCACCATACCTGCCGCGACGGCTTCGCCGTGCAGCCAGTTGCCATAACCCATTTCTGCTTCAATAGCATGGCCATAAGTATGGCCCAGATTCAGTAAGGCGCGCATACCGTTTTCGCGTTCATCGGCAGCCACAACCTCAGCTTTCAGCTCGCAGCAACGACGGATGCAATATGCCAGCGCGTTCATATTCAGCGCCAGTAATGCGTCCATGTTGTCTTCGAGCCAGACAAAGAAATCGGCATCCAAAATAATGCCGTATTTGATAACTTCCGCGAGACCCGATGACATTTCACGGGCAGGCAGCGTTCGCAGACAGTCGAGATCAACCACCACCGACGCAGGTTGATAAAACGCGCCGATCATGTTTTTTCCGAGTGGATGGTTTACCGCCGTTTTACCGCCGACGGAAGAATCAACCTGAGACAACAATGTGGTTGGCACCTGAATAAAGCGCACACCGCGTTGATAACTGGCAGCAGCGAAGCCGGTCAAATCACCGACTACGCCGCCACCAAGGGCGACAAGCGTGGTATCACGTCCGTGCGGCTTCTCGAGCAGCGCGGAAAACACGTCATTCAGAACAGTCAGGGATTTGTATTGTTCACCATCAGGCAGTATCACCTGATCAACACGAACGCCTGCCTGCTCCAGAACTGAACGGATAGCGTCCAGATAGAGAGGAGCAAGCGTTTCATTGGTCACTATCATGACCTGATCGCCTGCCTTTACCGGCATAAAAGAAGCCGGATCGTGGAACAATCCGGCAGCAATCGTAATGGGGTAGCTACGCTCCCCTAACGTTACGGTAATCCTCTCCATGTCGTGCTTTGTAACCTTTTTAGCTGACACCCTCAGGCAATGACCGGAACCAATAATCAGTTACTTTCCAGCATGTTAATAATCTGGTTAGCAACGACTTTGGCGCTTTGATCATCGGTACGAATAGTGACGTCGGCAATCTCTTCATACAAAGGATTGCGTTCCTTCGCCAGTGCTTCAAGCACTTCACGTGGCGGAGCACTCACTTGTAATAATGGACGTTTTTTGTCGCGTTGTGTACGCGCCAGTTGTTTTTCGATGGTAGTTTCAAGATAGACGACAACGCCACGCGCTGACAAACGGTTACGGGTTTCACGTGATTTAACGGAACCCCCACCAGTTGCCAGAACAATGCCCTGTTTTTCTGTCAGTTCGTTGATCACTTTTTCTTCGCGGTCGCGGAATCCGTCTTCGCCTTCTAAATCAAATACCCAGCCCACATCAGCTCCGGTACGTCGCTCAATTTCGTGATCGGAGTCGAAAAACTCCATATTGAGTTGCTGAGCTAACTGTCGACCAATAGTGCTTTTGCCGGCACCCATAGGCCCAACCAGAAAGATATTGCGTTTCTCTGCCATGTTTTTCGGTATTACTAAGACAATTCGTTGATGATAACCCGCCCCGCCAATCAAATTAGCGGCGGGACCTAAACTGAAACCTCATGAGCGATATAGTGCGAGATCAGAAAAAAATTATCTCAACACTCTTGGTAGTTTGGCAACCGAATAAATCACTTTGCACGCCGCAGGAGGGAAACCGTACGTTTTTATCGGCGTGTCTGTCGTAATAAAAAGATCACGGTGCTCAATTCGGTAACCCTTGTAAGCTAAATCGACCGCAGCGTCAAACTCAGAAGTCTCTCACGACACAAAAAGTTGCATGCGCTCAACGTTATTGTGCAATTTCAGTTAAGTCAGAATACCCGTTTATTGGGTGCGGATTAAGGTCGGAGTGATAAAAATCACCAACTCGCGCCGCTGTTCATTCGTGTACTGGTGTTTAAACAAGGAACCGACGACAGGAATGTCGCCCAGCACCGGCACTTTGGTGTCTGTTTTTTGGTTTTTTCGCTGAAAAATCCCGCCAAGAACAAGGGTCTCCCCATCTCTGACCGTCACCTGCGTTTTAATTTCCTGCTTATCAATTGCCAGCGCTTCGCCTTCGGCCTGTTTGATGCTTCGTCCCGGCATATTTTGGCTGATTTGCAGCGCCAGCTCGATACGTCCGTCGCGAAGAATCTTCGGTGTCACTTCCATGCCGAGTACCGCCTCTTTAAATTCAACCGAAGTACTGCCGCTTGCGCCGCTTGAAACCTGATACGGAATCTCAGTGCCCTGTTTGATGCTGGCGGTTTGCATGTGCGCGGTCAGCAGGCGCGGGCTGGCGATGATATCCACCTTATCTTCCTGCTCAAGCGCCGTGAGTTCCAGATCCAGAATTCGGCCGCTGATGTGCGCCAGATTAAAACCTGCGGCAAACATCGGGTTCTCCACCGGCAGTCCCATATTGAAATTATTGACACGTACCGCTTTGGTGATGGCTTCCTCACCGTTGAACCCCCAGCGAACGCCCAGCTCACGCAGGCTCTCGCTGTTCATCGTGACAATATGCGCAGCCAGCTGCACCTGCTGTAGCGGCAAATCCATCTCCCTGACCCAAGGTTCTGCGACATCCAGCGCTTCACGGGTATCACGCAATAAAAGTGTGTTGGTGCGGGGATCGGCGGTGGCGCTGCCTTTGGCGGAAAGCAGTGAGCCTTTTTGCGCGTTCAGGCTGAGCGCAACTTCTTTTGCATCGGCATATTTCAACGGCACTGTCAGGCTGATAACGGGGCTTTGCTGCGCCCTTTGATCTGCGGCGTCCTGACGCTGCTGCTGTTGCACAAGCGGATCGATAACCGGTGACACAAGTAAAACATTCCCCTGTAACTGACTGGTGAGATGGCTCATTTGCAAAATGATGTCCAGCGCCTGCTGCCAGGGGACATTTTTCAGCTTCACGCTGATCTGGCTGTCGACACCAGGCGCTATCACCAGATTTAACTCCCGCGTTTCCGCAAGTGCCTGCAATACCATCGCAACCGGAGAGGCCTGGAATTCGAGTGAAACCGGTGGCAGCGTTGCCGCTTTCACCCCACTGAAACAGAGCATTAACCCTGCGAAGAAATAACCGATGTTTTTCATTAATTTCCTTTCCCTGGAGAATTCGTGTTTTTGCCAAGCCAAAGTGTCTGCCGCTGCTCGCCACAACGGGGATCCGCCATGCTGAGCTCAGCGTGTGAGTTGTCCAGATTGTCGATGGTCCACGCAGGCGTGCCGAGCTGTGTGCCCGTTTCAACACGTATCCATCGCCCCTCCGGCGAAAGCAGCCAGCCGGAAAGCTGCTCACCGGCATAAGAGATGCCGCTTAACCGCCACAAAAGCGGTTGAACGGCGGTTGTGCAGGACGATGAAACGGCCGCAGCGAAAGGATCTCGCTGCGTTACCGCAGTGATTGCATTTTCAGGAAGAGATTCCAGACCCGTCGTTTGTGTCAGTAAAACGGACGCTGTCATTTCACCTCCGGCAGACTGCAAAATCAGTTCACTGAATGCGGGCTGTTCCGGCTGCTGCTGGAGTGCTGACAGAAAATTCATCAGGCCGCTGAAGGATAATTTGAGCTGCAATTCTCCCTGTGGCGCTGCTGACATTTCTGCCGCAGGTTGCCAGCGGATCAGCGTGGCCTGTGCATCTTTTAGCGGCTGCGAAAATTGCTGCTCTAGCGGCAAGCTTTGCTTTTGCTCCGGCGTATTTTCCTTTAGCGAAGGCTCAAGACTGTCCAGCGCCGGAGCGCGTAATAAAGCCACCTGCGCCCGCGAAACCGTCAGTTGCTGCGCGTCGGTTTGCTGCTTTAATTCTGTTTGCTCCAGCCATAAACCCCGGAGCAAAAACTGATAACACATCAGAACGGGCACCAGTGTGCATCCTGCCAGTGCAATAAGACGTTGCCAGCCCGGTTTTTCCATCAGCGGTTCGAGGCGCGCGGAGAATGTCATCATCATGGCAACGCCCCACCAACCGGCGCAGCATTCTGCGGTTGAAAACGGGTTGTCAGCACAAAACTCAGCGCATGCTCAGGTTGTTGCTCAACGTTCGACAGATGAACATCCCTCAGCAACGGGCTGGCGGTCAGCGCTTCGCTGAAGGCCAGAATATCGTGATAAAAACGCCCCTCTCCTTTTAACGTCAGTTGCCCCTGATGCTCTGTCAGCTCGCTCAGCCAGACTTCCGCCGGGATCTGCGCCGACAGCAGCACCAGAAGTTGCAGATCGTTCAGACTGGCCTGTCGGCGCTGCTGGCTCGCGGCACGTTTTTCGGCGATGACTTTGTGCTCAGCCAGCGCCAAGGTCACGCGGCGTTGCTGAACAGACAATTTTTGCGCGCAGGAAGTCAGAGCAGATAAATGCATCTGCAACAGGGTTCGCTCCTGAAGGATAAAAAGCGACAGGCCAAAAACGCCGCACATCACACAGACGGGTACGCAAACGAAAAACCTGAGCCAGTAGCGCAAAAGACGCTGACGGCGCAATTGGCGCCACGGCATGAAGTTAACTTGCAGCATCAGTAATCCGCCTGCCTGAGCGCCAGCCCGACGGCGGGGGCAAATGCACCCGGGTTGGCCGGAAGCGGCGCAGAGAGCTGACCGATGGCACTCAGTGGCGACCAGTTCTGCATCAGTGGTTGCGGTGATTCACCACTGAAAAACACGTCCCGGCTGCACAATGAGGCTGCGCGATATTGAGCACGTACTTTTTCTAACAGGGAGGATTCAGTCTCGATTTCTCCGTGAGAAAACAGGCCAAACTGAAAAGGCAGGCTGTGCGGAGAAGCCCACAGAAAAGCGTCGTCCATCGGATGGACGAGCAACGCATCTCCCGGAAGCCCGGCGGCATGCGCGGCAACGTGCAGCGCACAGGGGGCGAGTTCGATGATATCGGGAAACAGACGCGCCTGGGCCATGCAGGCTATCCACTGCTCAATTTCCTGCTGCCGGGCCGCCGTCACCACAATCTGATTATCACCATGAGGGTCTGCGCGGTAATCCATCACCAGGTGTTCTATGCTCAGCGGGAACTGCTTTGCGGCACTGGCAAAGATAAATGCACTGCGGGCGGGTTCGCGTAAACGGCTGTCCGGCACGGCCAGCCGCTGTTGCATAATCCGTTGTGCCGGAAGACTTATTCGCAACGAAATCAATGCCGGCAGAGTTTTTCGCCAGCACGATAAAATGGCGATTAGCGGCGCGCTCTCATGTAATATCCCCTCCCGCAATGTGAAATCGGGCAAGGGATGTTGCCACCAGTGACGTAATTGCCAGCCATGCCGCCGCCGCTGAACGGCAATCGCACGGGCGAAACCGGCTTGAATATCCAGACCTACCTGCCATGCTTGTAGTCGCATTTTCGTTCAATCTCCATATTGTCAGGTAAATAAAAGAACGTATCCATGTTGCTGGCTTGCCTTTATACTACCGCGCGGTTGTTTATAAACTGCCCAATTGACACTTAATGGGAAATCTCAGGTGAAGTTCGTAAAGTATTTATTGATTCTTGCAGTGTGTTGCATTTTGCTGGGAGCGGCCTCGATCTTCGGTTTGTATAAATATATCGAGCCTCAGCTTCCCGACGTCGCCACGCTTAAAGACGTGCGCTTGCAAACACCGATGCAGGTTTTTAGTGCTGAAGGTGATTTGATCGCCCAGTACGGTGAAAAACGCCGTATCCCACTGAAACTTGACCAAATCCCACCGGAGATGGTGCATGCGTTTATCGCAACAGAAGACAGTCGTTTCTATGAGCATCACGGCGTGGACCCGATCGGTATTTTCCGTGCGGCTTCCGTTGCGCTGGTGTCTGGTCACGCCTCACAGGGCGCGAGTACTATTACTCAGCAGTTAGCCCGTAACTTCTTCCTCAGCCCCGAACGCACGCTGACCCGTAAAATCAAGGAAGCTTTTCTGGCCATCCGTATCGAACAGATGATGTCCAAAGATGAAATCCTTGAGCTGTATCTGAACAAGATCTACCTCGGTTATCGCGCCTATGGCGTCGGTGCCGCAGCGCAGGTTTACTTCGGTAAAAACGTCGACCAACTGACGCTCAGTGAAATGGCGGTGATTGCCGGCCTGCCAAAAGCACCGTCAACCTTCAACCCGCTTTATTCCCATGACCGTTCTCTGGCACGCCGCAATACCGTGCTGGCACGTATGCTTGATGAGAAATACATCACGCAGGCGCAGTACGATCAGGCACGCGCAGAGCCGCTGGTGGCGAACTATCATGCCCCGCACATTGAATTCTCCGCGCCGTATCTGACTGAAATGGTGCGTCAGGAAATGGTGAAACGTTATGGCGACAACGCCTATAACGACGGTTATATGGTCTACACCACCATCACCAAAAAAACGCAGCTGGCCGCGCAGGAAGCGTTGCGCACCAACGTGATGAACTACGACATGCGCCATGGTTACCGCGGTGCGTCAAATCAGCTGTGGAAAGTCGGCGAGCCCGCGTGGGATGAGAACAAGATTGTTCAGTCTCTGAAAACGCTGCCGGTTTATGGCCCGCTGTTCCCGGCGGTTATCACGGCAACGGATGACGCTCAGGCCACTGCCACGATGTCGAATCGCGCCGTGATCAGCCTGCCATTTAGCGGCATGCGCTGGGCGCGTCCTTACCGCAGTGACACCGCGCAGGGCCCGACGCCGAAACGCGTTTCCGACGTGGTTCAGCCCGGTCAGCAAGTCTGGGTACGTAAAGTGGGTGATGACTGGTGGCTGGCACAGGTTCCTGACGTCAACTCGGCCATTGTTTCCCTGAACTCAACGGACGGTGCAATCGAAGCGCTGGTCGGCGGTTTTGACTTCAACCAGAGCAAATTTAACCGTGCTAATCAGGCGGTGCGTCAGCTCGGTTCAAACATCAAACCGTTCCTGTATACCGCCGCGATGGATAAGGGCCTGACACTGGCAACTATCCTCAACGACATGCCGATTACACGCTGGGATGCCGGTGCAGGCACGGACTGGCGTCCGAAAAACTCACCGCCTACGTATTACGGCCCGATCCGTTTACGTCAGGGTCTGGGTGAATCCAAGAACGTGGTGATGGTGCGTGCGATGCGTGCGATGGGCGTGGATTACGCGGCAGAATATCTGCAACGTTTCGGCTTCCCGGCGGCGAACATCGTTCATTCCGAATCACTGGCGCTGGGCTCGGCTTCATTCACCCCGCTCCAGGTTGTGCGTGGTTATGCGACGCTGACCAACGGCGGCTTCCTGGTTGATCCGTATTTCATCACCAAAATTGTGGATGAATCCGGTCAGGTGCAGTTTGAAGCGAAACCGAAAATTGCCTGCCGCACCTGTAATATTCCGGTGATTTACGGCGAAACGCAGAAATCTGCCGTGCTGTCGGATGACAATGTTGAAAACGTGGCAACGTCTACGTCGAACAACAATGCTAGTGTACCAACGCCGCAGCTGGAACAGGTTCCGCCGAACTCGCCGCAGGTTGATGCCGCGCAGCAATACGCACCACACGTGATCAGCGCACCACTGTCATTCCTGATCAGCGACGCCCTGAACTCCAACATCTTCGGGGAACCGGGCTGGATGGGGACAGGCTGGCGCGCAGGCCGTGATTTGAAACGTCATGATATCGGCGGCAAAACCGGTACGACCAACAGCTCGAAAGATGCCTGGTTCTCCGGATACGGTGGCCCTGAAGTAGTAACGTCTGTCTGGATTGGTTTTGACGATCATCGCCGTGATTTAGGCCGCACGACGGCTTCCGGCGCGATCCCGGATCAGATTTCAGGCTATGAAGGTGGTGCGAAGAGCGCCCAGCCAGCGTGGGATGATTACATGAAATCCGTGCTGGAAGGCGTACCTGAACAACCGCAGACGCCGCCTCCGGGCATTGTCACGGTGACCATCGATAAGAGCACCGGTAAGTTGTCCGACGGCGGTGGTAACAGCCGTCCGGAATACTTCATCGACGGAACGCAGCCGACGGAACATGCGGTTCATGAGGTCGGGACAACCATTATGGATAATGGTCAGGAACACGAACTGTTCTGATGGCGTGAAAGATAAGTTGTCCGGCATAAACCGCCGGATAATAAAAAGCCGGTCTGCATAATGCACGACCGGCTTTTTTTTTGGATGCAGTTCCCGTTTAGCGCGCGTTACGCGTCAGGAAATCATGCGCGAGGAATAGCGCACTGACGTTACGTGCCTCGCAAAAATCAGGATGTTGCAGCAGTTCCATCATGCGCGAAACCGGCCAGCGGGTTTGCGGCAAAGGTTCCGGCTCATCACCTTCGAGGCTTTGCAGATACAAATCTTTGGCGATGACGATATTCATGCGGCTCGAGAAATACGACGGAGCCATGGTCAGTTTTGCCAGCACATCAAAGTGCCGCGCGCCAAAGCCCACCTCTTCCATCAGTTCGCGGTTCGCCGCTTCAAGCACGCCTTCACCGGCATCAATGAGCCCTTTCGGAAATCCCAGTTCGTAACTTTCGATGCCCACGGCATATTCGTGGATAAGCACCAGTTCATCGTCAATGACCGGGATAATCATCACCGCTTCACGTTCTGAAGGGCGCATGCGCTCATAGACACGCCCGGCGCCATTGCTGAAAGCCAGTTCGACGGATTCAATGGTGAACAAACGCGAACGTGCAACGGTTTCCACCTTCAGGATTTTCGGTTTTTGCAGGTGTTGTGTCATTTCATCCCCAGCTTATTATTCACCTGACCAGAGGCGTTCTAATGGGTTCGTTTTACGATTAAAAAGCCGCTTGCAGAAGTCATTGTGCGTTAATGCGGGTCAGAATCGCAATATTTACAGAATAACATCCGTGCCTCCGATCCCTTTAGCAAGAATTTTTGTTTAAAAAGCACGCCCGCCCGGTTTAAAAAAGACGCGTTGACTTACCGGTGTCACACTTTTGCTTTAACAAAAACACACCCACATCAAAATAGGATTATACCGATACCCTGAACTTCACAATTGCCGGTATCCTTTACATTGGTGTTATTGTGCACACCATTCAGGCAAATAATAATAAAATTCCTACCAAAAAGGCCGCTGCGCGCAGAATGTGCATTTCGTTTATGTATAATACTTTCACAGAGTTGACGTAAGTCACCCACGTCTGAACGGGGATCGGATGAGCACAGTAGTCGTGACACTGGTTTTGTTGTGTATCGCAATCATTGCCACAGGGTCTTATTTTTGGCTTGTAATGCGTCGTCGCCAACGCGACGAGTCCGTCGTGCGATTCCCCACACCCAGCCAGCGGAAACTTTCACAGAAAGAGCGCGATGCCGTCGAACGCTATCTTCGTCAGAATGAAGGGCTCGGCCAGACGCCGATTACCCACCGCAATAATCTGATTATCCTGCGCGATAAACTCACGCTGACCACCAAAAGTGAAAACGTCTACAGCCTGACGCGGGCGATTACACGTTATGGCGTCGCCAGCGAAGATCCCAACAAGTGGCGTTACTTTCTGGACGCCACTGAAATCCATCTTCCGCCTTTCTGGGAACAATATATTGCCCAGGAAAATCAGGTCGAGCTCATCAAAACCCAAACCATGCCGCTGGTGATCTCGCTCAATGGTCACACGCTGGCCGATCACGTTTACGAAGGCTCCACGCCGGTTTCTGCCGTTATCCCCTCACAACCGCAAAATGCTTCGATTCGTCATGAAGAAAGCGAACATATCGAGTTGGTGAAAGTGCGACGGGAAACGCGGGAAGAGCACGCGCTGACCCGTTCGAACGGCGTGAAAGAAGCGCTGGCTATCTCCGGCGCGCTTCTTCTGTTATTTATCACGCTGCAAAGCCCGGTCATGTTGCTGCCCTGGTTATTGACGCTTACTGCCTGTCTGGTGGCATGGGTCATCTGGCGGCTGGTGTCCGAACGTTTAGGTAAAAACCGTAAGGAAATCCATTGCCTGCGCGGCTTACCTAAACGCTGGGGTCTGTTTGGTGAATCCAAACAGGGCGATATCAGTAACATTTCACTGGGCGCTGTCGATCTGGTTTATCCGCCGCACTGGCAGCCTTATATCGGCCGTGACTTAGGGCAACCGACCGACGTAGAAGTGTATATGAACAGCCAGGTTGTCCGACAGGGAAGCTATCTGTCGCTGCATGAAGAAGTGAAAAAATTTCCGCTCCAGCTTTGGGGTAAAAATCTGGTGCTGGCCACCTGCGCTTTCCTCCTGCTGCTGGTTTTACTGGTTTATGTCCCGCTCGGATTGCCTTTAAAGCTCAGCGTCGCGTGGCTTCAGGGCGCACAAAGCTCTCAGGTCAACAGCGTGCAGGAACTGGAAAAAACCGCATTGCGCGTCGGCGATACCCTGAAAGTTCAGGGAACCGGCATGTGCTATGTGCCGCCGTCCGCCAGCCGGACAGCCTCCGGTTATATGCCTTTTGACTGCTCCGGGATTTACTGGAATACCGCGACGCCGTTGCCGGTTCCGCAGTCCGAAATTATTGATGCCGCTACCGCGTTGCAGACCACGGTCAATAACCAGATGCATCCGGGAGAAAGCCCGGAGCAGAACATCAACCCGCAACTGGCGACTGCCATTGAAAAATCCGGCATGATCCTGCTCGATGATTTCGCGGATATCGTTCTGAAAACCGAAACGCTATGCGGCAAGAGCAATGACTGTGTGCGGCTGAAAAATGCGCTGGTCAATCTGGGTAACTCCAGTAACTGGAACGCGTTAGTCAAACGCGCGAAAGCCGGTTCTTTGCAGGGGATTAATGTCCTGCTGCGCCCGGTCAGCGCGCAGTCGCTGAGTGAGCTGGTTAACAACGCAACGTCTTCGTTCTTCATTCAGGAAACCCGCCGCGCCGCTGACAGCCTGAACAGCCCGCCGCCGGGAGGCTTTTTGATCAGCAATGATGAAGGACATCAGCTTATTGAAATGCCGGTGCCCCCAGCCGGGTTATCCGGAAATCCGGCGCAGGATCAGTGGAAACAGCTGCAACATCTCTCGTCACTGCTGCTGCATACACCGTTCAGCGCGCAGGGCGTGATTACCAGTATCAGCATTGATGCCAACGGCACCCGCCATATTTCACTGCACAGCGAGCCGGATATTTCGACGCTATGGCGCTATCTGGGCACCAGTTTACTGCTGTTCCTGCTCATCGGGATCCTGCTGTTGAATACCCTGCTGTTTGTCCGCCGCTTCGTGAAAGATAAACGCCGTATCGACGACATTCAGCAATATTACAACTCTTGCTTTCACCCCACGCTGATGCCGATGCCGGTCCATAATCCCGGCTGAAAAACACACGGTGGCACTGCGCCACCGTGAGTGATTATGTTACCCTGACGCCCTTCCCTGCTTTTCATCATTCGTTCCTGCGCCGCCCGATTTGCATCCAGCCGCCAGGACATGGAGTTGTCATGCCCCCTGATTTTGACTGGAACAACATCGACACCGTTTTACTTGATATGGACGGCACGCTGCTGGATCTGGCCTTCGACAGCCAGTTCTGGTTGCAGGATGTGCCGCTGGCGCTCAGCCAGCAACGCGCCATTCCGCTGGAGAATGCGCGCCGGATTATTCATGACGAATACCTCGCCGTTCAGCACACCATGAACTGGTATTGCTTTGATTACTGGAGCGAACGGTTAGATCTTGATATCTACCAGATGACCACTAACATCGGCAAAAACGCACGTTTACGCGACGATACGGTGCCTTTTCTGACCCATTTGCGACAGTCCGGACGCCACACCATTTTGCTGACCAATGCGCATCCGCACAGCCTTTCGGTTAAAATTGAACATACCGGTCTGGATCAGCACCTTGATTTATTACTTTCCACCCACACATTTGGTTATCCGAAGGAAGATCAGCGGTTGTGGTCCGCGGTGCAACAACAGACCGGTTTTAATCCTGAGAGAACATTATTTGTCGACGACGGCGAACCTATCCTGAAAGCGGCAAAAACCTTCGGTATCCGCTATTGTCTGGGTATAGAAAATCCGGATTCCACCCTGGCAAACAAGTCATTTCAGGATTATCCCTCGATTAATGACTTCCGCAGCCTGTTGCCTTCGATTGACCCCGTGGCAGGCCCGGCCAGGTAATACCGGCATGTTCAGGGGAGAAAAATGAAAGGCAAAACGGAAGAAGACGCTAATGCAGTACGTCTCGATAAATGGCTTTGGGCGGCTCGTTTTTATAAGACCCGCGCGCTGGCACGCGAGATGATTGACGGCGGCAAAGTGCATTACAACGGCCAGCGGGGAAAACCCAGCAAGCTGATGGAACTGAATGCCGAAATCACCCTTCGTCAGGGAAATGACACCAAAACGATCATTGTGCTGGGGCTGACGACTCAGCGCCGCAGTGCGGAAGAAGCACAGACGCTTTATCAGGAAACCGACGCGAGCATCGTCAGCCGGGAGAAAATCTCGGAAGCGCGGAAAATGAATGCGATGCCGCATCCGGACAGACGTCCGGATAAAAAGGAACGCCGCAACCTGATCAAATTTAAATATGGCGATCAAGAGTGATCGCCACTGAGAGAGAAAACTATGTCCAATCATGACCAACTGCACCGTTACCTGTTCAATAACCACGCCGTCCGCGGTGAACTGGTCGCGCTCAATGAAACCTTCCAGCAGATCGTTGCCGGTCACGATTACCCGGCAGAAGTCCGTAATCTTCTGGGCGAAATGCTGGTTGCTACCAGCTTGCTGACTGCCACGCTGAAATTTGACGGCGACATTACCGTTCAGCTGCAAGGCGATGGCCCGCTGAAACTGGCGGTGATCAACGGGAACAACCGTCAGGAACTGCGCGGTATTGCGCGCCTGCAAGGTGATATCGCTGAAGGCAGCTCGCTGAAAGAGATGATTGGCAACGGCTACATGGTGATCACCATTTCCCCAAGCGTGGGCGAGCGCTATCAGGGCGTCGTCGGCCTGGAAGGCGAAAATCTGGCGGAGTGTCTGGAAAACTACTTCATGCAGTCCGAACAGCTGCCGACCCGCATTTTTATCCGTACCGGTGAAATTGAAGGCCAGCCAGCCGCAGGCGGCATGCTGTTGCAGGTGCTGCCAGCCGAAGATACTGATCCGGAAGAATTCAGCCATCTTGCTCAGCTGACCACTACGATCAAAGCAGAAGAGCTGTTCACCCTGCCGGCCAACGAAGTGCTTTATCGTCTTTATCATCAGGAAGAAGTCACCCTGTATGAGCCGCAGGACGTTTGTTTCCGCTGCACCTGCTCGCGTGAACGCTGCGCCGGCGCCCTGCTGACGCTGCCTGATGAAGAAATTCTGGAAATGCTGGAAGCTGACGGGAAAATCGAAATGCACTGTGATTATTGCGGATCAGACTACGAGTTTGACGCGATGGATCTGGCTACCCTGAAAGCGGACGGCGACGTTCATCCGGGAAATGATCATATTCATTGATTGTTAACCCACGCTATCTGAGGGACTTTTCACCGAAAAGTCCCTTTTTTATTGCTTATATATAACCAACGTTGCACATATTTCGCGTTTTTCATCACAATTATGGAAAAATATTCACATCTCCCGTTATTCTTTGAGTTCTATCGCGGTTCAAAAGCGATAAATACCTACAATTACAACTAGTTTATCCCTAATGCTTCAAGCTTTGGGGTTTCTAATTCAGGCCAAGGAGCAGGGAAATGCCTACCACTATCGGGGTCACCGCCGAAACACTCGCCCGTTACGGGATCCATCAGAACAGCGAAATCGTCTATAACCCTGATTACGATCTTCTTTTCAAAGAAGAGACAGCGCCCGGTCTGGAAGGCTTTGAACGCGGGCAGGTGACGGAGCTGGGCGCCGTGAATGTCGATACCGGCATTTTTACCGGCCGCTCGCCGAAAGATAAATACATTGTACGCGATGACACCACCCGTGACACGCTGTGGTGGGCCGATCAGGGCAAAGGAAAGAACGATAACAAACCGCTTTCTCAGGAAATCTGGGCTTCACTGAAATCGCTGGTCACCCATCAGCTTTCAGGAAAACGCCTGTTTATCGTCGACGCATTCTGCGGTGCGAACGCCAATTCCCGACTGAAAGTCCGCTTCATTACGGAAGTGGCCTGGCAGGCGCATTTCGTCAAAAACATGTTTATCCGCCCGACGGACAGTGAACTGGAAGGTTTCGAGCCTGACTTTATCGTGATGAACGGCGCGAAATGCACCAACCCGGACTGGCAGAAACAGGGCCTGAACTCTGAAAACTTCATCGCTTTCAACCTGACCGAACGTATCCAGCTTATCGGCGGATCCTGGTACGGCGGCGAAATGAAGAAAGGCATGTTTGCCGTCATGAACTACCTGCTGCCTTTGCAGGGGATCGCGTCGATGCACTGCTCTGCCAATGTGGGTGAAAAAGGCGATGTGGCCGTCTTCTTTGGCCTTTCCGGCACAGGTAAAACCACGTTATCCACCGATCCAAAACGTAAACTTATTGGTGATGACGAACATGGCTGGGACGACGACGGCGTCTTCAACTTCGAAGGTGGCTGTTACGCTAAAACCATTAAACTGAGCAAAGAAGCGGAGCCGGAAATCTTTGGTGCCATCAGACGCGATGCGCTTCTGGAAAACGTGGTGGTCAGCGCCGACGGCAAAATCGATTTCGATGACAACAGTAAAACCGAGAACACCCGCGTTTCCTACCCGCTCTATCACATTCAGAACATTGTGAAACCGGTATCGAAAGCCGGGCACGCCAGTAAAGTCATTTTCCTGACGGCTGATGCGTTTGGCGTATTACCGCCAGTTTCTCGGCTGACCGCATCCCAGACGCAATACCATTTCCTCTCCGGCTTTACGGCGAAACTGGCGGGCACCGAGCGTGGCGTCAATGAACCGACGCCAACGTTTTCTGCCTGCTTTGGCGCTGCGTTCCTGATGCTGCATCCGACGCAATATTCCGAAGTGCTGGTAAAACGCATGGAAGCGGCGGGCGCACAGGCCTATCTGGTCAATACCGGCTGGAACGGCACGGGTAAACGTATTTCCCTGAAAAACACCCGCGCCATCATCGATGCGATTCTGAACGGGACTATCGACGACGCCGAAACCTTCACGCTGCCGTTGTTCAATCTGGCAGTGCCAACCGAACTGCCGGGCGTCGACAGCCATATTCTGGATCCGCGTAATACTTACGGCAGCCGCGAGCAGTGGCAGGAAAAAGCCGAGCATCTGGCCCAGCTGTTTATCGATAACTTTGATAAATATACGGACACACCGGCAGGCGCAGCGCTGGTGAGCGCAGGCCCGCAACGTTAAGCGATAATCTCTGCTTTCACAGGCGCGGGCTTCCGCGCCTTTTTTTTATTGCATCCCTCCCGGCCACATTCCAGAATGACAGCAATGCTTCCACTGCTCTCACAGGAATTTCACATGGCTACCCTGACTGTCCGCAATCTGGATGACGAAGTGAAGGAATTGCTGCGCATTGCCGCCGCCAAAAAAGGCCATTCAATGGAAGAGGAGGCGCGTTTAATTCTGAAGCAGGCACTGACCAGCACGCCCCCTGATTTTGGCCTCGGCAGCCAGCTCCGCCAGCGTTTTGCCACGCTGAATACAACGCCGCTGGAGCTGCCGCCCAAGTGATTATTCTCAATACCGCCATCATCCTTGAGATGATCAGCCGCAAACCACAGAAGACCGTTCTCCAGTGGCTCGATGCACAGGATGCCATTCAGCTTTACCTGACCAGCCTCACGGTCGCCGAACTTTTTACCTGGGTGGAAAATTTACCCGAAGACGCCCCGAAAACCGCGTTCGCCGATGCGTTGCTCGGCATGCTGAATCAGGATTTTAAGGGTCGCCTGTTGTCATTCGATGCCGCCAGCGCACTGCATTACGTGCGCGTAGCGGCTTTATCAAAACAAGCGCACGTGGCGATGACTGAACGCGAGATGCAACTGGCAGCGATTTGCCTGCAACACCAGGCCAGCCTGGCAACAGACCACCATGACCGTTTTGCGCATACCGGCATTACGCTGGTGAATCCGTGGGATGTGGCGGAGACGCCAAGATGGCGGGAGGAAGCCGCGGAATATTATGTGATGAGTCGGAAAAGTTAAACGCAGGCAGGCGTTTTATCCCGCAATAACCAGGGCTGGCTCCCAAACGGGCCTTTAGGTCAAGACACCGGCCTCAAAAGGCGCCTATCGCCGCGCCTCTTCAGAATCACCGGTTCTTTCACTGCGCGCTATCGCTCGCTGGCTATGTTTCAGAAACTCCTGCGATTGCCGCGAAATCTTGCCGCTGCGGCAATAACCGAAGTTGCTGAAACAGACTTTGCGAGCGACACCGCGGGTTGTAAAAAGACGCGGAGAGTCAAGAGAGGGGCCGTCCTGGCCCACTCTTGTCGGTTTCGGCGCAGTGCGTCAAGCGATCACTGCAAGTGAAAAACCGAAACGTCCACTCTTCCAATTTAAGAACCCGTAACGGTTACGGCAGCTTTCTGCAGCATCTCCACCGGTAATGGCAGATACGCCCTGATCCTCAATCCACCGCGGTCACTGCGGCCGATATCCAGAGTCCCGGAATGTGCATCAATAATACGCTGCACAATCGCCAGCCCCAGGCCGGTTCCGCTGGTAGTACGGGCACTTTCGCCACGCACGAAGGGCTGGAACAGATGTTTGAGTTGGTCCGGCTCAATCCCCGGGCCATCATCCTCTACCTGGAACCATGCGCGCTGCAGTTCACGTCCGCTGCTGACTTTGATCCAACCATTCCCGTAACGGGCGGCGTTCACCACCATATTCACTACGGCGCGTTTGATGGACAACGGATGCGCATTCACCAGCAATTCACCGTCGGCCAGATCGGAATCAATTTCACGTTCGTAGCCGCTTTCGGTGGCAATCACTTCACCCAAAATACCGTTGAGATCGGTGATCTCCGCCGGCATCTCCTGCCCGGTGCGCAGATAATCAATGAACTGTTCGATGATGGCGTTGCACTCTTCGATGTCTTTATTTATCGACTCGGCGAGATAACCGTCACCATCACTCATCATTTCTGTTGCTAAGCGGATACGCGTCAGCGGCGTACGCAGGTCATGGCTTACACCGGCCATCAGCAGCGTGCGGTCATCAGCCAGCAACTTCACACCGGCAGCCATCTGGTTAAAGGCACGCGTCACGGAACGCACTTCGGAAGCGCCGTATTCCCGCAATGGCGGCGGAATAATGCCTTTCCCGACCTGTAAAGCCGCATGCTCCAGTTCGACAAGGGGTCGGTTCTGGATGCGGATAAACAGCCACGCACCACCAATGGCCAGCAACATAATCGCCAGCGTATAGCGGAACAGCGGCGAGAAATCACCCTGATGGATTTCGGTAAGAGGAACGCGTACCCAGATGTCAGGCGACAACCAGGTTTTCAGCCACACAACCGGGGTATTTTTGTTGACCTCAACGCGCACATCCGTCGGGCCACCAAGCTGTTGCGCCATCTGCTGGCTGAGGAATTCGTAGTGCTGCGCCCAGCGCAGACCGCTCTCCTCAGCCGCAGAGTTGGTGTAAAGCGAAATGCCCAGTTCGCGGTAAATCTCGCGACGAAACGCAGGCGGCACGGCCAGCAACGTGCCATCTTCCAGTTGCAGCCGGTCGGTCATCAGCATACGGACTTCATATGCCAGGACTTTATTGAACTGCTGCAAGCTTGGCAGAATGGCAAAGTTCAGCACCACCAGATAGGTCGTCACCAGGCTGACGAACAGCAAGGTGACGATTAATAACAGTGTTCGGGCAAACGAGCTACGCGGTGAAAAGCGTATTCGTCTCATGCCTTACTGCCGTCCGGCACAAATACGTAGCCCAGGCCCCAGACGGTCTGGATATAACGCGGATGCGCCGGATCTTCTTCTACCATGCGACGCAGACGGGAAATCTGCACATCGATAGAACGCTCCATCGCGCTGTATTCGCGTCCACGAGCCAGATTCATCAGCTTGTCACGGGACAGCGGCTCACGCGGATGGCTCACCAGCGCTTTAAGTACGGCGAATTCACCGCTGGTCAGCGGCATAGGCTCATCTTCACGGAACATCTCGCGGGTACCGAGGTTCAGCTTGAACTTACCAAAGGAAATCACGGCTTCTTCCTGAGAAGGCGCGCCCGGCAGCTCGTTCGCCTGACGACGCAGTACCGCACGGATACGGGCCAGCAATTCACGCGGGTTAAACGGCTTAGGAATATAGTCGTCGGCACCAATTTCGAGGCCCACGATACGGTCAACTTCTTCGCCTTTTGCCGTGACCATAATGATCGGCATCGGGTTACTCTGGCTGCGCAGGCGGCGGCAGATAGACAAACCATCTTCGCCAGGCAACATCAAGTCCAGAACCATCAGATGGAATGACTCACGGGTCAGCAAACGATCCATCTGTTCAGCATTGGCAACGCTACGCACCTGGAAGCCCTGTTCAGTCAGATAACGCTCCAAAAGTGCGCGCAGGCGCATATCGTCATCGACCACCAGAATCTTGTGATTTTCTTGCATGTAACTCTCCCAAAGGCGTGAATGCCTGAAGCTTGTATTGTTAGAAATATCAATCAAAACAGACAGCGTTTATTGGTATATATTCTAGACGAAATTGTAACAATGGATATGGTTTTCCTAATTTATCAACAATATCAGAGCAATCTTCTGCCTCCTGAGTTGGGTTTTCCCTGGGCAAGGCAGAAGTGAATCCCTCCTTCCCTTTTGTCTTATGGTTAAAAACCACCCGATCTGCTTTCTGTATCGAAAAAACGTGAGATTTTAATGAAAGATTTCATTCTTAAAAAGATCTGTAAAAAACGCTATTAATGCTCCCCGGTTTACTTTAAACCGTCTCAAGACCACTGGAATATGATTAAATTATTTGTTTAAAGAGAACATATTAATTGTTTCTTTAGAATATATACACAGCGTATTTATCGTTAAAACAAACAATAAATTAATTGAATTAGAAAGCACTAACGATCATCCATATGAATATAATTGATCGATTTTAAAACAGCGTGTAATTCAACGGAGTAATGGGTACTACCCAATACATAAAACACTTGATAGAATGTTTTTCTGCGTAAATTTGATCAGTAATATTACGCAAATCCTGATAAACTCCGCAGAATAACCTTCAACGTTTTATTTCAGAATGGACGCAACAATGAAAACGACATACAAACTCATGGTAGGTGGGTTACTTCTGGCATTAGCCGGGAATAGCTATGCAATTGATGGGCGAATCAACTTCTCTGGCGCAATTATTAAAACTGCATGTGTTATTAATGGGGGCAATGACGTTGACGTTCCGTTAGGGACATATTCAGCTGCTCAATTTAGGGAGATTGGCGATACCTCCCCAAATATTCCATTCACTCTTCCGCTGGCTAACTGTCCTGTAGCACAAAAAGAGGGTGACCCTCTTCCACATTTCCGCATATGGCTTGAAGCTGAAGCTGTTGATGCAACTCATCCTAACCTTGTGAAATTAGGCAATAGCTTCGGCGATACGATGGCAGATGGTGTAGGTATTCAAATTATGGATGCTAATACTAAAGCTGTTATGCTGCTGAATACATTACCGACGATCACTTACGATATAAAAACAGCAACAATGGATGTCAATTTGCTCGCAAACTATCAGTCTTTCAAAAGTCCGGATGACATCATTCCGGGCCCGGCTGATGCCAGTGTCAACGTCACCCTCGATTATCGTTAATCCGCTATGAAACTGGCAGGCTCAGTCAGTGAGCCTGCCAGATTAATTATTATGAAAAAAATGTAAGGCCTATTCATTACTGGATCGATTAATCACATGCGCAATGCAATCAAACGGCTAATTCAGTTAACTCTTCTATTTTTCCTTTCTATTCAGCTAAGTTATGGTGGTGGGATTCTTGTCGGGCGCACCCGGGTTATTTATGATGCCAATAAAAAAGAAGCTTCATTGCCCCTTAGCAACAAATCGGAAAACAAACCGTTTCTGATTCAGTCATGGATTGATAATGGAGACGGTAAAACACGCGGCCCGTTTGTTGTCACCCCTCCGCTTTTTCGCCTGAACGCCAATGATGAAAACAACCTTCGTATTTCATATACAGGAGGGGAATTACCGCAAGATAAAGAATCCATATTTTATATTAATGTACGCGCTATTCCCTCTACCCCAAAAAATGACACTAACGAATTAAGATTAGTTATTAAGACCAGAATAAAACTTTTTTACCGCCCAGAAAAATTACAGGGAAAGCCTTATGACGCCTACAAGTTGCTGACGTTCGCACGTTCCGGCGGTCAGCTTCTAATCACTAACCCTTCACCTTATTACGTCGTGTTCAGTTACCTGACCGTTGGCAATACCGTATTAAAGGATACAGACATGATTGCCCCTGGAGGCCAACTCAACGTGACACTACCCGCGAAGAACACCGGCAATACCGTTGAGTGGAGCGCAATTAATGATTACGGCGGCGATACAACTCCCGAAAAGAGAACGCTCTGATTACTTAACGTTTCACCTGACATTTTAACTGCTTCAGAAATCTCTTCAGGGACTCAGTGACAATGACAATGGATAGTTCTCCGACTGCAAAAAAACTGGGAAACTGCGCCCGCCTGCAACGTCATATCTTCACGTTATTCGTGGGCTGTACTTTCCCGATGACGGCGTTGATTATTGATGCTGCACGGGCAGAGGATGTCTATTTTGACCCGCAACTACTCGAACATAACGGGCAACAGACTGACGACGTGGACCTCTCGATTTTTGCCAAAAGCGATAAGGCCCAGGTGGCAGGTGTTTACAACACTGTTATTTACGTAAACCTTGAGCAGGCACTCCAGCAAGAAATTCGTTATGACCAGATGCCCGATGGCTCATTGTCGCCGGAAATCACCCCCGATTTACTAAGAGCCCTGAACGTCAGGGTGGATGCATTTCCTTCACTGGTCAATCATCAACATGATGCGCCTCTGGCTCCTCTGGCACAGTACATTCCAGCAGCAGCGGCTAAATTCGATTTTAACCGGATGCGGCTTGATGTCAGTATTCCGCAAGCCGCAATGGATCAGAAAGCCAGCGGGTATGTCGATCCCAAAAGATGGGATGACGGTGTTCCCGTTTTATTTTCTAACTATGCCTTTTCAGGGGCTCAGCGAAAAAATAAAAATGGCAGCGATGATTCCAGCCAATACCTGAATATGCAAAACGGAGTAAACCTGGGGCCATGGCGCTTTCGAAATTACAGCACTTACAGCAATAGTGACGGCCAGCAAAGCTGGGATGCCATTTCCACTTATGCTCAGCGTGATATCAAAAGCCTTAAATCCCAGTTCCTGATCGGCGAAAGCTCCACGCCCGGCGATCTGTTCCCCAGCCTGCAATTCACCGGTGTTCAGCTCGCTTCCGATGACAATATGCTGCCGGACAGTCAGAGAGGTTTTGCACCCACGATCCGGGGGATTGCGAACTCTAACGCTGAAGTCACCATCCGTCAGGATGGATATATTATTTATCAAAGCTATGTCGCGCCTGGTGCATTTGAAATTAACGACCTTTATCCGTCTTCTTACAGCGGCGATTTGGAAGTCACAATTACAGAAGCCGACGGAACTGAGCGCAGATTTAATCAGCCTTTTTCAGCCGTACCGGTAATGCAACGTCCGGGACGCCTAAAATACAGCGGCACCGCAGGGCGCTATCGTTCAAATAATAATGGCGACAAAAAGCCGGACTTTGCTCAGGGCACGGCGATTTACGGAGTGTCAAATGAGATCACCACGTATGCCGGTTCGTTATTATCACCAGATTATCTTTCGGGGATGGCGGGGGTCGGATTCAGCTTACTGTCTTTAGGTTCAGTTTCTGTCGATATCACGCAGGCTCAAACTACGCTGGATAACAATCAAAACAGCAGCGGCCAGTCTTATCGTATTCAATATTCTAAAAATATCGAGACGACGGATACAAACTTCTCCGTCGCCAGTTACCGCTATTCCACCAGTGGTTTCTACGATTTTGATGAAGCGAATCAGTCTCAGGATAACGCAACGCAAGATAGCCATAAGCGCAGCAAATATCAGGTCAGTGTTAATCAGGCGCTGTGGGAAGGCGCAAGTATGTATGCATCGGCCTACCAGCAGGACTACTGGCGTGATAGCAACAAAGAGAAAAATATTTCCCTCGGAATGAACTCTACCTTTAACGGAATCAGCTATAACCTGTCCTATTCCTACAGCCAGCTTGACGGAGAAGATAACGATCAACAGATAGCGTTGAATATTCGCGTTCCGTTAAGCCGGTGGCTGCCACAAAGCTGGGCAACTTATAATATTACGCACGATAAAGAGGGTGAAACACGCCAGCAAATCGGACTCAGCGGCACCGCTCTGGACGATCATCGTCTCAGTTACTCACTGCAGCAGAGTCATACGCAGCAGGGAGAAACCGACAGCAGCAATATTAATGCTTCCTATCGTTCATCATACGGCACGCTGAACACCGGTTATTATTACGACAACGATTCGCAGCAAATCAGTTACGGCATTGCCGGTGGCGTCGTTGCCCATGCCCATGGCGTGACGCTATCCCAACCTTTGGGCGATTCTTTTGCCCTGATTGATGCTAATGGGGCAAGTGGTGCGAGAGTACAAAATCTTCCTGGCCTCAGGACCGACTGGCGTGGCTACGCGGTCGTTCCATATCTCACGTCTTATACCGAAAATCGGATCGTTCTCGACACAACGACCCTCCCTGATGAAGTCGATGTGACTAACACATCTGAATTAGTCATTCCCAATAAAGGTGCAATGGTTGTGGCACATTTTGATGCCCACATAGGCGTGCGCGCCTTAATCAAACTGGTACGCAATGACGGCACGACAGTTCCTTTCGGTGCCGTCGCAGTCAGTGAAGATCAATCGCTGGAAAACATCGTAGATGATGGCGGCGTCCTTTATCTCTCCGGAATAAAAACGGGCGAACAGGTGGATTTACATGTGAAGTGGGGTATTGCGGCAAACCAGCAGTGCAAAGCCAGCATAAATTTGAAGTCCGTTGCGTCATCGGTGCAATCCGTCACGGCCTCATGCATTTAAGGATAAAAACATGAACCACAGAAAAAACGTTTTGTTTGCACTGATACTGGGGTTCTCAGGCCTCTATGGATTGTCCGCATTCGCCGGATCGGCAACCTGCGACCCCAGGAATGGCAGTGCGGCAACTTATGAAAATTCTATTCTGCGTGACCTGAGTAGCAATGAGAATGCACGAGGCAGCATTATCACTGAGGCAATGAACAGCAGTCAGGAGAACTACCAAATTAGCTGTAACTGTTCAGCGGCAGATGCATCAGGCGCGAATGGCGTGCTGATAATGTACAGTCTGCAAACCTCGTTGCCGCTAGGTCACACCACTGACTACTTCAAAATCAATGATCATCTTGACGTAATGACCCAAGTCGCCATCCCTAAAAATGGCAATGTTACCGTTCCTACCAGCAAAGCCGTCAGTGACGGGACACATCATTGGGATAAGGAAAACACCGGTATCTGTGCTCAACAAAGCACACAAGATAACCTGAACACCGGTTCGCAGGGCAAAGTAGACCTTTACATTACGACACCTTTTATTGGCGAACTCACTATTCCACGCATTGAAATTGCCCGGGTTTATGCCTCTTCGGCAACGGTAAACACAACGGCTCCCCCGCTGGGATCGCCAGTAGCAGTTTTATATCTCAGCGGAACAATTACGGTGCCACAAAACTGTGAGATCAATCAGGGAGAAATTATCTCCGTCAGGTTTGGCACAATTCAGGCGAGTCGTTTTACTAAGATAAATACGCCACCTGACGGTTTCCGGCCTGTAACTTTTGATATCAAATATGACTGCACAAAAAGCGGGTTACCGGTCATCCCCAACAACGATAAGTTAGAGATGATTCTGGAGGGGCAGGACGTTGAGAATCAATATTACCTGATTGCACGCCGCCGCCCTTCCGATAACAAGGCAGATATTGGGATTGTGGTGCAGGATGCCGGTGGAACCTACATGCCCTTCGCACAAGGCGTTTTACCCATGAATCAGGATGGGTTGGGTAAAGTCACCCTCACCGCATTCCCAATCAATCTGGTGGGCGGTGAACTCGATACCGGCGAATTCGAAGCGACGGCGACGCTAAAAGTCGATATCCGTTAATTAAATCAGGCAGCGTCCCCGCTGCCAGATTTCCTTTCTTAATTCAAAATCTCAATACTGATTAACCGGCTGTCGGCGCGGCCATGATCGTCGACGGCGCGGATTCGATATTGCCCGTTGTTGATGGGCCGCCAGTCGATGGCCGATTTACTGGCGGAACTGCCGAGGTAAATATCATCGACAAACCAGTAGACCGTCTTGCTGTCCGCATCCGTCACCGCGTTAAACGAAATCCTGTCGCGCCCTTGCTGCGATTGCCGCAGGGTGTAGACCGTATTTTTGAGGGGAGACGTAATGCGTGGCGGATTTCCGCTGACCTCCACGCCCTCATCTTTACAGTGGTTCACCGGTGGTTTGCGCTTTGGCAGCCCCGCCTGAGCGAACACATTGGCCAGATCTGACGGCCAGAACTCGAACACTTCCGTGCGGGTTTCGTTTTCTTCATAAGGCGGACACGCGACTTCACCGGTCAGCTTATCCAGCCTGACAGGGCGATAAACCGTATCGACCTTGATCGGTGATTTTCCGGGAATAAACCAGGTTTTGCCTTTTTGCTGGCACCACGGCGTCGGTAAATCCCCACTGGCGAGACAGATGTCGACCCGTTTTAGCTGTTTCGGGAACGGATGCCGGGGTTCCTGCAAAGCGGGATAGCTGGCATTAATACTGTCGATGATATTGAAGAACAGCGGTGCAGCGGCTTCAGCGCCCACAAAGACGTTGTTGCCTTTGCTGTCGAAATTACCTTCCCAGACCACCAGAACGTACGGCCCGAAAATCCCCACGCTCCAGGCATCGCGGAACCCCCACGAGGTGCCGGTTTTCCAGTAAACCGGCAACGAGGAAGGCTGCTGAGCCAGCGTATCACCGGGGCGACGGTGCTGACGCAGCATGTCCAGCGTCATAAAGCTGGCCTCCTCACTGAGCAATCTGACCGGCGTCGCGACAGCCGGATCGCTCTTTTGCATCCGCAGCGGTTGCAGCACACCACGGTTCGCCAGCAGCGCATACAGTTTTGCCAGTTCCTGCATCGTCACTTCACCGCCGCCCAGCACCAGCGAGAGGCCGTAATGGTTTTCGCTCGACATATCCGCGATGCCGGACAACCGCAGAAACTGGTAGAACGTCGGCTGCCGCAGCTGTGAAGCGACGTACACCGCCGGAATATTGCGGCTGAAGTTCAGGGCGTCGGTCGCCGTCACCGGCCCGAGAAAACGGCGGTCAAAGTTCTCCGGCGCATAAGCCCCAAACGCCGAAGGCACATCTTTCAGGATGGTCATCGGATGCAACACACCCTGCTCCATTCCCAGCGCGTAAATAAAAGGCTTAAGCGCCGAGCCCGGCGAACGTTTGGCGTTCGTGCCGTTCACCTGCCCCTGAATTTCACGGTTATAATAATCCGCCGATCCCACCAGTGCCCGCACGCCCATGTCGCGGGTATCCACCAGCAGGGCGGCGGCATTATGGATCCCGCGGCTTTCATTGCGCGTGATAAAGGCGTTGACCTGCCGCTCGATCAACCGCTGTAAACCGGCGTCCAGCGTGGTGTCCACGCGGTTATCGGTCTGAACCATCTGCTGATTTTGCTGGCGAAGCTGCTCGATAAAGTGCGGGGCGATGTACGGCATCTGCTCCGGCTGACGCAGCGCCAGCGGCAGTTTGAACAATGAAATCTGGCTGCTGTCGGTCGCGTAATGTGCCTGCCAGCGGCCAAACAGCCGGTTACGCGCCTGCGTCAGTGCCGTGCCCAGCACGCCGGTTTTGGCGTCGATGCGGTAACTGGGAGATTGCGGCAAAACGGCCAGCGTCAGCGCTTCCGGCAATGTCAGGTCTTTCGGGGCTTTGTCGAAATAAATCAGGCTGGCCGCGCCGATGCTTTCAATGTTGCGGCCATAGGGCGCGTAGTTCAGATAGGCTTCGAGGATATCGTGCTTGGAGTAACTCAGTTCCAGCTGGATCGCGCGTAAAACCTGCATGATTTTGCCCGACGGCGTTCGGGTATTGAGATGCCAGTGCATCCGCGCCAGCTGCATGGTGATGGTCGAACCGCCCTGCATTTTTCCGCCCGCCACATAACTGCGCCAGAAACCCCGCATCAGGCTGAACGGATTGAAACCCGGATTGACGTAAAACCAGCGATCTTCGTGCAGCAACAGGCCTTTTACCGCCAGCGGCGAAACCTGTTCCAGCGGCGTCCACACGCGATAACGATCGTCATTCGCCAGCGTGATGCGCATCAGCGTACCCTGCCGGTCATAATAGACGGATGAAAAAGGTTGCCCCTGAGAAAGCGGCGGATGCGGCCAGAGGCGGCACGCAAGAAGCAGCAGCGCCAGTAAAAAAACCGCCATGGCGATATTTTGCAGAAGGCGTTTGGCTGTTTTGAAAAAAGGAGGAGTGGTGTTCATCTTGCTACTCAGCGTCAGTTACGCCCCGCCAAAACAGCGGGGGCGTAGTCTACGGTCTATTATTTTTTAGCAACAGCCGGTTCATCTGCCGGGACGACCACCAGTTTTTGATCACTGACGGACAGCGCCTGAACTTCGCGGTCATACATCGCTTCGCCATACGCCGGTGGGATGATGAAACTGCCGGTGTTGGTGGCTTTGATCTGATACACAAACTCCTGCACATCGGTGCTGGCGCTGCCGTAAATGACCACGCGGTCTTCGCGAATGTCGCTGTAATCCGGTGCCCACGTCGAGCCGGAGGCTGCCAGCGGTGACTGCCAGGATGCAGAAGCTTCTGCATCGCTGCTCTCATCGCTGCTGTCAGATTCCGGTTCCGGTGCCGATTGCTGTACCACTTCAAATCCGCCCGGCAGCAAATCGACAATCGCCAGATTATCCTGCCCTTCTTTCGAATTGGCGCGGATTTTCAGGTGTACGTTGATTTTCTGTCCCAGTGTAATTTGTGTGACTGGTTTACCCTGTTCATCGGTGTAATCACGGGTAATTTCCAGCCCGCGCGAAATGGCTTTCTTCGGCGCGGCGAGGTCAAAACCGGCCTGCGTCACCACGTACCACGCCGGTGCGTCGTTACCATTTTCCACGCGTAATGCTTTCGCATCGGCGGTGAAATTGGCTTTCGCAAACAGCCCCTGAACGCGGGAAATCAGCTGAGGTTCAACATTTTTGGTTTTGCTGATCTGCGTGATTTTCAGCGCGTCCGGTGCCGTAGCCTGCGCCGCAACTTCGGCCGAATAACTCTCCAGCGCCAGAATGCTCATCGCCGAAGAATAGGTCGTATAACGCTCCTCTTTCAGCGCTTTAACCATATTTTCCAGTACCTGCGGCGGAATGGCGGAGACTTTTTCCGGGAAGTGGCGCGTGATGAGATACAAACGCGTCGCGTCCTGAACCAGCGGATCAAAGTAACTCTGCGTCCACCAGGCTTTGTCATACGCCTTACTCAGCTGCTTCCACGTAGGCTGCAACAAGGTATTGGCTTCATCATCCATTTTCAGCATGCGATAGGACGATGCCAGATATAGCGCGCTGAGATCGGTTTTCCAGGTGTCCGGATAGCGTTGTTGCAACGTGTCCTGCACCGACGCCAGCGAACTGGTGGTGATTTCGCCCTGACGCGTCAGCAGATAAACTGCCCAGGCACGCAGACGCAGCGAGTACAAATCATCACTCTGACTGGCCGCCAGCTCGCGCAGTGCCGCATTGGCTTCATCGAGCATACCGGCCGGTAACGCAACGCCCGCAACTTTGGCTTCCAGCAGATATTGCACCACGTAAGGTGTGACGAACGGATCAGTTTGCGGCGACGAACGCCACAGGCCAATCGCGCCGCTGTCGTTCTGACGTGAACGCAGGATCGCCAGCATGTCTTTCAGTTTTTTGCTTGTATCCGCCTGACTCAGCGAACCTTTCATTTCCGGATGCTGACCTTCGAGGATCATCGGAATCGAACGGCTGACAATCTGCTCAGAACAGTAATACGGATAATCCGCCAGATACTGTGAAAGCCCGTTGGTCAGCACCAGCGGAGAGTTGGAAACCGCAGCTTTGCGCACCGCATAGGCATCGAACATCTGACGCAGGTTATCGACGTTCTGGCTGCTGCCGCTCATACGCCCCATCACTGACTGCGTGCGGAACGGCATGGCCGGGCGAACCGATGTGCTGATGGTGCGGCGACTGGTTTTATCGGCATACGTTGCTTCAAAGACCAGCGGCGCATCGCCCGGCACGGCTTTGGCGCGCAGACGGAAATTAATCACGCCTTCACGTTTTTCAGCCAGAGACAGGTTCTGATCCGCTTTACCGACCACTTCCAGCTGCGGCGGCACCGCCAGATGCACGGAGATGGCCACGCTCTTGCCGTTCAGTCCTTCGAGGTTATTGCTCACGCCGACGCTGACATCAAACTCATCGCCCGGCGCGACCATTGCGGGCACGTTTGGCGTCATGATGAAGTTATCGCGCACTGTCGCCGAGGTTTGCGCTTTGCCGATTTTGTCCGGTGTGACGGAAATCGCCATCACGCGGATTTTACCGTTGAAGTAATCCGGCACCTGATAATCAAACTGCTTCTCGCCGTTCACTTCGGTAATACCCGACCAGTACGCCACGGGTTTGTCGCGCTTGCGTTTGAACGGATTGACGTTCAGATCCAGCCCTTCACCGCCGTCACCGCCCGGCGCTGCCGCCAGCTGCATCAGCTTGCTGAACTCCGGCAGGATCAGGTCGAGGATTTGCGAACTTTCCACGCCCAGCTCACGTTTGCGGAAGAAATACTCCAGCGGATCTTTCAGGCGATAACGCGCCACCTGCAAAATACCTTCGTCCACGGCAAACAATGCTACCTGCTGCGGGCCATCAGTCATGACGGTCATCGCCAGGTTTTCGCCCGGCTTAATAACTTCCGGCGCATCCACTTCCAGATAGTTCTGGCGCGCTTTGGTGCTGATCTTAAACGGCATCACGCCGTAACTCAGCGGGCTCATAAAGATTTCATTGGAATTCACATCACGCACAAATTGCACGTTGATGTAGCCGTTCCCTTCCATGCCCGCAGGCACGCGGATTTTCTGCACGGAACTGGTGGTATCCGTGTGGAACCACTGCCAGCTGTAAACTTTATCTTTCTCGATGGTGATCAGCCCGCTGCCGGTATAAGGCGCGTTGATGGAAACCTCGATTTCCTCACCCGGCTGATATTCCGCCTGATTGAGTTTCAGCTTCAGTTCGGCGTTGCGATCCAGCGAACGGCTGAGGTTGGCGTTGCCCGCGACGGTATACGCAATACGGTTAAGCACTTTGCCCTGCGCGTCTTCTACCACCAGCACGAAATCCCCCGGTTTGTCGGTTGCCAGCGTCAGGTCGTTGCCCTGCGCGGTGAGCGAAAGCGGTTGTTCCGAAAGCTGCACTTCCTTCATTTTCGACTGATATTTATAAACGCCGGAATCCTGCTTAGTCAGAACCGAAATGTATTTCTGTTCAATCAGCGCCACTTTCAGCGCAGGCAGGGCAATTTGTTTCAGGGTCGGATCAACGGCAATCACATTCAGATGACGAACCGCGCCGCGGTTGATGTACCCCAAATCGCCGTCCGGTTTCACACCAATCAGATAATCGTACGGCGAAACCAGAACCCGCGCGGTCGCAGAGACTGAACGCCCGCCACCGGCCACAAAGGCTTCTGACAGCAGTTGCAGCTGATACGTCGCATCGGCATAAGATTTCAGATCCAGCGGAATATTCGCCGTGCCTTTTTCGTCCGTCGTGCGGTCTTCCAGATGGGTTTCAAACCCGTCGCTGTTCTGGCGATTCTCGTAAAACGCATAGTCCGGGAACGTGTCGAAACTCGGATACATCGGGCGCAGCGTCAGTTTCGACGTCACGCGGCGATCCTGCGCTGGCGTACCAAACAGGTTTTGCACGTCGATATTGGCCTGCAATTCCGTCGGTTTCACCCAGCCCTGGTTACGTTCCGGCGTCAGTTGCAGTTTCACTTTCAACTGGTCCGGCTCGAACTCTTTCACGTTGACTGAGGTGTGGCCCAGCAGCACGGAAGATTCGTTGTCTTTGCCGATCAGATACAGATAGACGTTCCATTCACCGGTCGGTGAATTGTCGTCGGTGGTATAACTCAGCTCGTTGAAACCGCTGGCACCAAGCGTCAGCGGAACTGTGCTCATCAGCTTATCGCGAGGGTCATGAATTTCAGCGCGCACGGGAACACCGGCCAGGCCCATACTCCAGTCGGCGGCGCGGGTGATCAGACCGATGTTGAAAGTGTCACCCGGACGATAAACACCACGATCGGAGAACAGATAACTGCTCAGCGTGCGCGGGTCGTTCGGGGTTTCTTCGCCATCCACGTCGAACCGCGAGAAATCGAGGCCGCGGTCATTATTGCGGTCGGCAGGCAGGAAGGATACGTCGCCCTCTTTTTCGACCAGGAACATCACCGGCTGGCGTTCGCTGGTATAAACATCCAGCGCCGGGAAACGCACATGTCCGTCAGCGCCGGTGGTTTGCGTCAGCAGCGTGACGCCGTTTTTCGCGATAACCGACACTTTGGCGTTGCTGACCGGCGTACCACTGTGAATTGACTGCACAAATACGTCGCGGGTTTTATCCTGCGAACGCTTTGCAATAATCCCCAGATCGGTGACCACCACAAAGCGGGAATCGCCGACCGGCGCTTCGTCTTCGCTCTGATCGTCATCCTGATACTGATAACCGTCGTCATCGGTCGCAGGTTTTTCTTCTTTCTTCTTCGGATCCCATTCCGACAGCGTCAGCAGGAATACGCCGCGATGCGAACTCGGATCGGTCGACAGATAACGGGAAAGATCGACGCCCTGATAATTCACTTCACCCGGCTTGTCGTTATTTACCGCCGTCTGATATTTGAAATGCTCGGTAAAATACTCGTCGTTCAGACGGTTAAATTCCGCCGACGAATATTCACGGCTTTTAAATGACACGATGTGTTGCAGCTGGCTCGGGATTACGCGTTTGATATCCAGACGCATTCCCGGCACGTTACGCGCGGCCACGCTGATTTGTTTGTCACCGTTCACCGACAGCAGCGAACCCTGCGACATAAATTGCAGAGACTTTGGATAATCCGGGACTTCAACAATGCGGTAGACTTTTTCCGGCATTTTATAGCCGCCGGAAGACGTCAGCACATTGTCGATCTCCACCAGCATGGCGCGGTGCGCCGGTGCATCGAAGCGGAAACTGAACTGCGGCTGATAGTCGCTTTCGGCTTCGTTCAGCTGAATATTCAGCGGCGTGGATTGCGCCAGCACGTTATTTTCGACGCTGTCCACATTCCAGCTGGCGTAATCGTCCGGGCCGGTTGCGGCGTCTGAATCGTTCGGATCGTGCTGCGGTAACAACCAGACTTTTACCGCGCGGCGGATATCTTTATCTTTCACCGCATCGCTGAACCCGATAATCAGCGCACGCTGACCTTTCGCGCCGTCGGCATCGACTACCTGCGCGCTGGCGTCACTCACGGCCAGGCTGTAAAGCGTTGGCACGGAAACCCAGACGTTACGCGCCTGCGTGGTTGCATTTGATGCCACCGACGCCTTCACGCCTTCGCCTATCGTCATGTGAACAGAGCCGCCGTGATCGAGCGATTTCAGCGGTTCGGAATGCACCCAGGCGTTGAGTTTTTTCTGGTCGTAGACCACGGAATAATTGAGTTTGGATTCCGTTTTGGCTTTCCCTTCGCTCAGGCCCAGAGAGATTTGTTTCTCAAAACTGGCCACATCCACCGGCGCATTGAATTTGACGTTGAAAATCGCGCTGCGTTTTTGCGGATCCTGCGGGTCCTGATAATACTCGGCGGTCCCGGACTGATAATCGAACGCAGGCGCTGTGAATTCATAACGCGTGGTCGCCAGTTTGATTTGCGGCGCGAGCAGTACGTCAGGCGTAAAACCCACTTCGTATTTTGTGCCCATCGGCAGCGGATTTTTTGGCGTAAAGACCAGCGTATAACCGCTGATCCATTTCCATTCACCTTCGGTTGCCGGTTTCAGCGAAATGCCTTTTTCGACCACTTTGCCGACATCCGTCAGCGGCGCAGCTGAATTTCTAAAATTAAAAATGGCCTGCTGAGGCGCAATTTTTTGCGCGGCATAATTAATCGCTTCCGGGTTGCTGACCCGCACGCTGGTTTCCTGATACACCATCGGTGCCGGTTCGATCGGCTGCGGACGGTTTAACCACCAGTGCCAGCCGTAAACGCCCGCACCTGCCGCGCACAGCAACACCAGAATAGCCAGACTGATGGCTTTCGGGTGTTTATCGACACCGCTTTCCATGCGCGTAAATCCGCGCTTCAGCCAGCCGGACATTGCCGTCCACCAGACCGGCGCACGCCAGTCGATATTGCCGACAACAGGTTTAAGGACGCGCCCGAGCAGACTTAAAATGAAAGCCATCGCGCGAAGGAGGCCTTTTATCAATGTAAAAGGCAAACGAAGTAAGAATCTGAGTAAATCCATTTGTAACTGTACCCCTAATCCCTATGACCCATAATCTGAAGTGATATTTAAGAAAAATATTTTGAAATTCAGAATATTGCGAAATGTGTTACGGAATATAAAATTCGCAAGAAGCGCGGCGAAGGATAATAACTATCCGACTAAAAAGCCATCATATAAAGCGTAGCAGCCCGACCGTTTTTTCGACCAATTTCTGCACTGTCAGCGGCGCAATTGTGTGAAACAATGGCGAAGGATATTGGAAGATAACTGTGTGGAAGGCGACAGGTAACATGAAGACCAAACTGATTACCCGCGAAGGCTATGACAAGCTCAAAACTGAGCTGGATTTTCTGTGGCGCGAAGAGCGTCCGGAAGTCACCAAAAAGGTGACCTGGGCCGCCAGTCTGGGTGACCGCAGTGAAAATGCCGATTATCAGTACAACAAGAAACGCCTGCGTGAAATCGACCGCCGCATCCGCTATCTGACCAAATGTCTGGAACAGCTGCGCATTGTCGATTATTCGCCACAACAGGACGGCAAAGTGTTCTTTGGCGCGTGGGTGGAAGTGGAAAATGACGACGGCGACATCAAGCGTTTCCGCATCGTCGGTTATGACGAAATCTTTGGCCGTAAAGACTACATTTCTATCGACTCCCCGATGGCGCGCGCGCTGCTGAAAAAGGAAGTCGGTGACAGTCTGGTGGTCACCACGCCGGTCGGCGATGCGACCTGGTACGTCAATGAAATCGACTACGGCAAATAATCAGATAACGCCCAAAACGTGAGGCACATCGTCCCGACGGCTGGCATTTTCAGCCTTCAAATCGTATAACGGTGCCCTGTATTTACGTCACTCACTAACGAAAAACTGATACCAGACCTATGAATGATCAACTGAGCCGCATTATCGCAAGTGAATTGCAGGTTCGCCCGGAGCAGGTTGCTTCCGTGGTGCGTCTGCTGGATGAAGGTAATACCGTGCCCTTTATTGCGCGGTATCGTAAGGAAGTCACCGGTGGGTTGGATGATACCCAGTTGCGTCAGTTAGACACACGTCTGGGATATCTGCGTGAGCTGGAAGACCGCCGCCAGACCATTCTCAAATCCATCGAAGATCAGGGCAAACTCAGCGACGATTTGGCAAAAGCCATTAATACCACGCTGAGCAAAACCGAACTGGAAGACCTGTATCTGCCATTCAAACCGAAGCGCCGCACGCGTGGACAAATCGCTATCGAAGCGGGGCTGGAACCGCTGGCCGATCTGCTGTGGAATGAACCGCAGAACGAGCCGGAAACCACCGCCGCTAAATTTGTTGATGCCGAAAAAGGCGTCGCCGATACCAAAGCCGCGCTCGATGGCGCCCGCTACATTCTGATGGAGCGTTTCGCTGAAGATGCGTCACTGCTGGCGAAAGTCCGTGATTACCTGTGGAAAAACGCTCATCTGACCTCCCGCATGGTCGATGGCAAAGAGCAGGAAGGCGCGAAATTTCGCGATTACTTCGATCACCACGAGCCGATTTCTCAGGTGCCTTCCCACCGTGCGCTGGCCATGTTCCGCGGCCGCAACGAAGGCGTCTTACAGCTGGCGCTGAATGCCGATCCGCAGCATGACGAACCGCCGAAAGAAAGTTACGCCGAACAAATTATTATCGACCATCTTGGCCTGCGGCTAAACAACGCCCCGGCCGACGTCTGGCGTCGCGCGGTGGTGAACTGGACGTGGCGCATCAAAGTGCTGCTGCACCTCGAAACCGAGCTGATGGGTACCGTGCGTGAACGCGCCGAAGATGAAGCGATTAACGTTTTCGCCCGCAACATGCATGATTTGCTGATGGCCGCACCGGCCGGAATGCGCGCCACCATGGGCCTCGATCCGGGTTTACGTACCGGTGTGAAAGTCGCCGTTGTGGATAACACCGGTAAACTGGTGGATATCGATACCGTTTATCCCCATACCGGTCAGGCAGCGAAAGCGGCACAACAGGTTGCTGCGCTGTGCATCAAACATAATGTCGAACTGGTGGCTATCGGTAACGGTACCGCTTCCCGCGAGACTGAGCGTTTCTTCCTCGAGCTGCAAAAACAGTTCCCGGCGGTAAAAGCGCAGAAAGTGATTGTGAGTGAAGCCGGTGCGTCGGTGTATTCCGCTTCCGAACTGGCGGCGCTGGAATTCCCGGATCTGGATGTTTCCATCCGTGGCGCAGTTTCTATCGCGCGCCGGTTGCAGGATCCGCTGGCGGAACTGGTGAAAATCGACCCGAAATCCATAGGTGTCGGCCAGTATCAGCACGACGTCAGCCAGAGCCTGCTGGCGAAAAAACTCGATACCGTGGTCGAAGACTGCGTGAACGCGGTGGGCGTGGATCTCAATACCGCGTCCGTTCCACTGCTGACCCGCGTGGCCGGTCTGACCCGCATGATGGCGCAGAATATCGTTAACTGGCGCGACGAAAACGGTCAGTTCCGCAACCGTGAACAACTGCTGAAAGTCAGCCGTCTGGGGCCAAAAGCCTTCGAACAGTGCGCGGGCTTCCTGCGTATTAACCACGGCGATAACCCGCTGGACGCTTCAACGGTTCACCCGGAAACCTATCCGGTGGTCGAAAGGATTCTGGCGGCGACGCAGCTGGCGCTGAAAGAGCTGATGGGCGATTCGAATGTGCTGCGCAGCCTGAAAGCCAGCGAATTCACTGACGAGCAGTTCGGCGTGCCGACCGTTACTGACATCATCAAAGAGCTGGAAAAACCGGGGCACGATCCGCGTCCTGAGTTCAAAACCGCGACCTTTGCCGATGGCGTGGAAACCATGAATGACCTGATGCCGGGCATGATCCTTGAAGGCTCGGTCACTAACGTCACCAACTTCGGTGCGTTCGTGGATATCGGCGTTCATCAGGACGGACTGGTACACATTTCTTCACTGGCGAACAAATTCGTCGAAGATCCGCACACCGTGGTGAAAGCCGGCGATATCGTTAAAGTCAAAGTGATGGAAGTTGATTTGCAGCGCAAACGTATCGCGCTGACCATGCGTCTGGACGAACAACCGGGTGAAGCGCCTGCACGCCGTTCTGCCGCGCCAGCGTCAGAGTCACGCGACAATCAGAAACGTCATACCCCCAACAAACCGGCGGGCCGCAATGCCGCGCCAGCGGGCAATAATGCGATGGCCGATGCGCTGGCCGCCGCGATGGGTAAAAAACGCTAATTTCTACCTTTTCACCTATCAAACGAAAGCCGCTGATAACCAGCGGCTTTTTTTATGTATCTTTTTTCGACACTTTTTAAACTCAATCCTAATGAATCAATCACTGAGGTAAATCAATAAAACAGATGTCCCACAGGCATAGCATAGCCTCGCGGTGGAGATACCCGTGAAGAGGTCAACCTCTTTTCTTTTGTCTCCACACGCGTACTAATTATGATAACTATTCTCGTTTGTACTTCTTTGCGTATTCAATACGCCGTCAGCCAAAGGCTGGCAATTTCGCACCAGGGACAATTTCTGAGCAATTCTTTTTGCCACAATAATCGCAGTTAAGTGAGATCAACGGGCATGGAAGCGCGGCGTAACATTTGTCACGCGGCCCCCATAAATGCCTGAACGCTTCGCGAGGAACTATGCAACTTCAATCAAAACGTGCTTACAAAATCACCGGCTTTTCTCATGAAATCAGCCCGGCTTATCGTCAGAAACTGCTGTCTCTCGGCATGCTTCCGGGGTCTTTCTTCAACATCATCCGCGTAGCGCCGATGGGCGATCCGGTGCAAATCGAAACCCGCCGCACCAGTCTGGTCGTGCGCAAAAAAGACCTCGACCTGCTCAAGCTTGAGATCCTGGCCTGATTTTTACTGATGAATGCTTTTTGCAAGATTGTTTAGCGCGGCCTCTGAAGGTTTTCCGCGTTTTTTCCCTTTCTCACACGTAGATCTGAACGTATGAAAGCACTGACTATTGGCCTGATTGGAAATCCAAACTCAGGTAAAACGACTCTTTTCAACCAGTTAACCGGTTCACGCCAGCGTGTCGGGAACTGGGCTGGTGTCACCGTCGAACGTAAAGAAGGCCAGTTCGCCACCGCAGATCACCAGATTACGCTGGTCGATTTGCCCGGTACCTATTCGCTGACCACCATTTCCGAACAAACCTCGCTCGATGAGCAAATTGCCTGCCATTACATTCTGAGCGGCGACGCAGATCTGATGATTAACGTCGTGGATGCCTCAAACCTTGAGCGCAATTTATACCTGACACTGCAACTTCTCGAGCTGGGTGTGCCCTGCATCGTCGCACTGAACATGCTCGACATCGCCAAAATCCAGAACATCAATATTGATATCCCGGCGCTGTCTGCACGCCTTGGCTGTCCGGTTATTGCTTTGGTTTCTACCCGCGCCAGTGGTATCAAAGAACTGAAAGCCGCCATCGACGCATTGCCGCAAGTGGTAAAGCTTGAACGCGTGAAATATCATCCGGTGCTGCAACAGGAAGTGGACGTGCTGGCCGCAGAAATGCCGCAGGACATGGCGCTGCAACAGCGTCGCTGGCTGGCTTTGCAAATCCTCGAAGGGGATATTTACAGCCAGACGCACGCAGGTAATGCACAGGGATTATTGCCGCAGGTGAAAGCCCGTCTGACGGAGCAAAAGCTGGAAGATCCGGCGCTGCTGATTGCCGACGCGCGCTATCAGAGCATTGCGTCGCTGTGCGCGGACGTCAGTAACTCGCACCTCACCGCGCCCAACAAACTGACGCAGGTGTTGGATCGCGTGATCCTCAACCGTTTCCTCGGTGTCCCCATCTTCCTGCTGGTGATGTACCTGATGTTCGTGCTGGCGATTAATATCGGCGGCGCGTTGCAACCGATTTTCGACATCGGCTCCGCAGCAATTTTCATTCAGGGGATGCAATGGGTGGGCTTCACCCTGCACTTCCCGCAGTGGCTGACCATTTTCCTTGCTCAGGGCGTCGGTGGTGGTATCAACACCGTGCTCCCGCTGGTGCCGCAAATCGGCATGATGTATCTGTTCCTTTCCTTCCTTGAAGACTCCGGTTATATGGCCCGCGCAGCGTTTGTGATGGACCGCCTGATGCAGTCGCTTGGCCTGCCAGGTAAATCTTTCGTGCCGCTGATTGTCGGTTTCGGCTGTAACGTGCCGTCCATTATGGGTGCCCGTACGCTGGATGCGCCCCGCGAACGTCTGATCACCGTCATGATGGCGCCGTTTATGTCCTGTGGCGCACGACTGGCAATTTTCGCCGTGTTCTCCGCGGCGTTCTTCGGGCAGGACGGCGCGTCCGTCGTGTTCTCACTGTATCTGCTGGGTATTGTCGTCGCCATCCTCACCGGCCTGCTGCTCAAATACACCATCATGCGCGGTGAAGCGTCGCCGTTTGTCATGGAACTGCCGGTGTATCACGTTCCCCATCTGAAAAGTCTGTTACTGCAAACCTGGCAGCGTCTGAAAGGTTTCGTGCTGCGCGCCGGTAAAGTCATTGTGATTGCGAGTATTTTTATCGGCGCACTAAACAGCTTCTCTTTCAGCGGTCAGGCGGTGGATAACATCAATGACTCCGCACTGGCTTCGGTCAGTAAAGTGCTGACGCCGGTGCTGGCACCGATGGGCGTGCACGCCGATAACTGGCAGGCGACGGTTGGCCTGGTGACCGGCGCGATGGCGAAAGAAGTGGTCGTCGGTACGCTCAATACGCTGTACACCGCAGAACATATCCACAATGAGGAATTCGACGCAGCAAACTTCCATCTGCTCGCTGAACTCGGGGGTGCCGTAGAACAAACGTGGCAGGGCCTGAAAGACACGTTCAGCGTCAGCGTGCTTTCTAACCCGATCGAAGCCAGTAAAGGCGATGGAGAAATGGGCGTCAGTTCGATGGGCGTGATGAGCACAAAATTTGGTACCGCCATTTCGGCTTACAGCTATCTGATTTTCGTGCTGCTGTACGTACCTTGCGTGTCGGTCATGGGCGCGATTGCCCGCGAAACCAGCCGCAGCTGGATGACGTTCTCCATCTTCTGGGGACTGAACGTGGCGTATTCCCTGGCGACCCTGTTCTATCAGGTGGCTACTTTCAGCAACCATCCGGCGTACAGTTCGGGCGTTATACTTATCGTTTTGCTGTTTAACGCTATCGTTCTTACCTGCCTGCGCAAAGCTCGCAGCCGTGTCAGCGTTCATTTGCAGCCGCGTAATGTTGCGGCCTGTTGCGAACCGGCGACCGGCAACGACTGCCACTAGGAGATACGATGACTACGCTGATTGAGGTTCGTGATTCTCTCGCACTGGCTGGCCGGGCAGATGCCCGCCAGCTTAGCCAGCTACTCAACGCGCCGCGGCCGCTGGTGCAGGCCATGCTCGAACGGTTGGTGGCGATGCGAAAAGCGGAAGCCATCGAAGCCGATGACAGCTGTCTGAGCGGCAGTTGTAAAAGCTGCGCCGACGGCAAAAAATGCCTGACGGTTTCCTATACGCTCATTAATTAAGACACGTCGTCCTCTGACACCGGGCTTTCGCCCTTACTGAATAGTCGCGCTGCGGCTATTCAGTTATCATCGGCAGGCCACAACGGCCATCAAAGCGCCGCAGGAGCCTGCATGATCGACAGTGAAATCACCTTCCGTAAACTTGAAATTTTCCTCGCTTACATGGAAAAGCAGAACATCACCCGCGCAGCCGAACAACTCGGCCTGAGCAGCGTCAGTGTGCATCGCGCCCTGCATTCTCTGGAGGAAGGTTTGCGCTGCCCGTTGTTTATCCATCGCGGACGTAATCTGCTGCCGCTGCCCGCCGCCGAAGCGTTACTGGAACATGCCACGCAGGTGATTGAGCAGATGGAACACGGCATTCAGGCCACGCAGCGCGCCGCGGGTTTTGGCGATAAACGTCTGAAAGTCGGCACGCTGTATTCGCTGACGCTTGAAACCATTCCGCGCCTGATCATGGGGCTGAAACTGCGCAGACCGGAGCTTGAACTGGAACTGGTGATGGGCTCTAACAGTGATTTACTGCACAAGCTGGAAGACGGTCAGCTGGATGCCATTCTGATTTCGACCAGTGATTCGAGCGTGGATGCCCAGCGCTACGATCAGCTACCGTTGTTTCAGGACGATATTTTCCTCGCCGCCCCTGCCAGCGCAGAACTGGCCTGCGAAGGCACGGCTGATTTGCGCGATTTTAAGCAGAAAAAATTCGTTTCCCTGGCCGAAGGATTCGCCACTTACCACGGCTTTCAGGAAGCCTTTCAGGTCGCCGGTTTTGAGCCGGACATTGTCACACGGGTAAACGATATTTTTTCGATGCTGAGTCTGGTACAGGCGGGTGTTGGCTACACGCTCATTCCCGGCAGAATGAAAGGTGTGTATGAAAATACGGTGAAACTCCTGCCGCTGGCTGAAGCCTATCAGATGCGTCAGACCATTTCGCTGGTCTTCCCGCACAGCCGCGAGCACGATCCTAATCTTCTCGCCCTCGCCGCTGAAAGCCGGATGTACGCGCTAGCGAGCAGAAAGCGCTGACGCATGCGAGTGGACAGCCGGTTTAGACACCGGCTTTCCCATCATTAAGCCCTCAATAGAAATATCTTCATCCAAAGCATCCCAATGCAGACCATAAGCACTGGTTTCGCAGGCATTACGCTGCGCAGTTGTCGCATTGAGCAGGATCGGGAACTTTGTCAGCGACACCTCAAGGACTTGCCCATCTTCAAGAGTGACCCACATCGTACTCTCATCGAACCGAACACTTTTAGGCGAAATACTCATTCCATGCTCCTTGAAATACAGTCTGATAAATGTTTGTTAACGCAATGATTTCTCTGACTTCTCTGGAAGAAAAACCTCTCTGACGACACATAGCCACAGGCACAAGCCATAGTTTGGCTTCTTTGTGACCGGATCTTACATGAATATGGTGAGGTTCAGCGGGGTTTCCTTCATTGGAGTAAAAGAAAAAACGATAATTTTTAAAGCGCAAAATCACTGGCATGTTACTGACTTCCCTGTGTAAACGGTTGGGTAAAAACGTAAAACCTTTCACTCAGGAAAGGTTTCTATTCCGCAGTACCACCAACCTATCACAACCATTTCTACCGTTCGTTTTCGCGCAGCCGCGCTGCGAGACGTCCCGCAACATGCATCCCTGACTGGCACAAAGACAGCGCCTCGCCCTGCTCCATCGCGCGTCGGGTGAGGCCCGTCAGCACTGCGCCCGGCGGCATTTCAATCGCCAGCCGCACATCGCGCTGATAAGCCGCAACCATGGCATCACGCCAGTTCACGGTACGCGCCATATTCATCGCCAGATCGTCGGCAATTTTTTCCGGCTGCCAGTACACGCGCCCGGTCGTTCCGCTGAGATAACCGCAGGTCGGGCGGGAAATATGAATCTCTTTAAACGCCTCGACCAGCTTAGCCGCCGGTTCCTCCAGCAGCGCACAATGCGACGGCACGCTGACTGCCAGCTGATGGGTTTTCTGCGCGCCGAGCCCTTTGGCGAGCTGCATAACCTGCGCCATTGCGTCGTCACGACCAGCAATCACCAGCTGGTCTTCGGCATTGATATTGGCGAGATATACCGGGGATTCGGCGCTGTTGACCTGCGCTACCAGCGCTTCAATCTGGCTTTGCTGCAAACCGGTAATGGCGGAAAGGCCAAAGCCCTGCGGATAAGCCTGCTGCATCAGTTCACCGCGCAGAGCGACCAGCCGGACGGCATCCTCAAAACCGAGCGCACCGGCAATCACCGCGGCGGGGAATGCGCCAATCGACAGTCCGCTGCAAAAATCTGCCTCAATACCTTCGGCCTGACACTGCTTCGCCCAGACCACACCGGCAATCAGCAAACACAGTTGTACGGCGCGGGTGGAACGTAAAGCCTCTGCGGTATCGAGCAGCAGAACATCTTCGGCAAGCGCATTGCTGGCCTGTTCAATGAGGGAATGCGTGAGCGAACTATCCGGCAAACAGTGCAGCATTTGCGGCACCTGCGGCCCCTGTCCGGGGAAGGTAAATAGGATCTTCATCGTGCTCCTTGCTTCTTTTGGCCGGGTTCAGTCGGCTGACAGTTGCCACGGGTCACGCACCCGTCGCGGGCCTGATGCTGTTTTCAGCATCACCTCGCCACCCCGCAGCCATTCGCTGAGGGCAAATCCACCCTGAGGTGTATTAATCTGGACATCGGCGCGGCAAGGCAGCCGCTGAAGCTGGTCGAAAAAATCAGAGAACCGGGAGGCGTCCACCGGTGTGTCGCAACGCACCAGCAAATCCAGATCGCTGCCGGCGTGCATCACCGGCAGATCACTGACCAGCGCGTAGGCACAGCTGCCGGTCACGCCCCACGGGAAAGGAAGTTTCAGGCTGCTTAACGTGATCAGCGCCTGCACCGGTTGCTGTGAAACAAACGGCGAATGCAGTAAAACGTTAACGTCGCTGACCAGCGATTCGGGCGTGACGACCCGGACCACCGCCGCCGGGTCAACCCAGGCGGCGGCGCGCTGAATACGTGTCATGCCGCGAATACCCACCGGAACAGCACCATCAGCACGCATATCACGACGCACCACCAGCGGCAGCGACGTGCGCCAGCCGGTGTTTACCCACGCGGGTAACGTGTCGTCGTTTTGCAGCGCTGAACGGTCGCTTATCCAGACAAAATCATGGGCACGCGGGTCACACATATTCACTCCTTTATGCTTAGTGAAGCGCGGCTGTCAGGGAAATAAACAGCGGCAATGTCACGATACACAACACGGAACTGATCAGCAGTGAAGCTTCTGCATCCGGAGACTGAACGCCGAAACGATTGCCGAACACGATACCGAAGAAACCGGCAGACAGCGCAATCATCAGGATTGCGGTCACCGCCACCTGACCACTCAGGCCGAACGCCAGAACCAGACCCCAGGCGATAAACGGCTGAACCAGGTTTTTCGCGACGCAGGACAACAACACCGGACCGTTAATTTTCAGTTTACGGGCTGACAGGATAACACCGGTCAGGAACAGCGCAGACGCGGTCGCTGACAGGCCCAGCGGTTTGATTGATGCCAGGAAGATTTCCGGCATTTTAATGCCAAATGCCGCCAGAATCACACCCAGAAGCGGTGCCCAGACGATCGGTTTCTTCACTGAACGCCACATCAGAACCGGCAACAGTGCCAGAGATGAACCCTGATTTTCGCCGCTCAGACGCGCTTTTTCACGTTCCAGAATCAGCAGGCAGAACGGTGTCATCAGCACGGAACCGCAGGCAATAGAGACCGCGACAGAAAGTGACGTTGACGGCGCGTCGCCCATCACGCTGCTCAGGATAGGCAAACCGAGCGCCGCATAGTTTGGCAGTGCGACGGTCAGCGTCAGGACAGCAGCATCCTGCGGAGATTTCTTGAACACTTTGGTGCACACAAAATAAATCGCCGCATAGGTGATCCACATCGCCAGCACCAGCACCAGAATTAGCGGTGACTGTTCGACAATGCCGGACCACGGCGTTTGTACGGTCGCTGCAAACAACGCAGCGGGTAAAGCAAAATCCATCACAAATATATTCAGTAAAGAGACGTTCTGGTTATCCACCATTTTCGCTTTCCCGGCATAAAAACCGAGGATCATGATGACGAAAATAGGGGCAAGCGCGTGCAATATTACGTAAGTCATAGCGTTTTTCCTGAGGCAAATTGAATGCTCAGTCGGCGCCGGTGCGATGTTTTTTTAAGTATGACAGTCCAGTTGCAGACAACAGCAGATCCTCGCCCTGACCAAAATGTCAGGGCGGAACCCGCAATGCGGCTGCGTCACGCTGTTTGCAGGTGCGTTACCGGTTGAGACTGAAAGTTTTGTTAATGAATTACCATTCCTGACGCATCAGCTGGCGAACGCGCTGCGAACTTGCGCGGTTTTCTGCACCCAGACGGTTGCTGAGGCTAACGCCTTCTTTGCGGGCGTCCTGGATGTTCTGCCAGACAGCGTTTTGTACGCTGGTGATGTCGTCGGGCGTGGCACTGTCCGGGTTTGCGATGTCGAGTAATTGCGACAGCAGCCCCAGAGTGGCGTAGTTTTCGATGTCATAAGCCATCGGCGGGATGGTTGCGGCCAGTTTTTCCAGCGCATCCACAGAGCGTAACGTGATGCGTGCGGCGGATTCTTTCCCCATCGCATGGATCATGACGCCGTTGTTTTTGAAGGCGATCAGCTTGTTGGCCTGATAACCGTGCGCCAGAAACGCACCAGACATCGCTTTACCCACAATCAGACCGACCACCGGATGTCCGGCCAGACGGGCTTTGGCGTAAGCGCCTGCGGCACCGGCCAGCGCCTGATGAATACCAAACGCTTCTTCGCGACGGCCATAAGCCTGACTTGGCACATCAATCACTGCCACGATGGCGCGTTTGGTGTCGGAGTTCGCATCAGCGGCAATGGCGTCGTTAACGACTTTTGCCAGCGTCCAGCCTTCCAGCAGACCGACTTCACCGCCCGCTGCGCGCGGATACTGATTATTTTTATCCGGCACGACCGTAATGAAACGGACAGCCTGATCGTTGAGTTTGCCATCGGCGGCTTTCACCGAAGGGCAAAGACCGCTGACCGGAGTAGCCTCTTTGGTCAGTTCGGCAAACCAGTAATCACCCCGGCTGACGACGTTGTTATTGAAAGTGCTCATGCGCGATCCTCCCGGTTAAACAGGGCTTCCGTCACTTCACGGCTGGCCTGCTGCGCGGTGTCAAAACCGGTCAGTTTTGGCAGGTAATAATTATAATTATCAGAACGATGTGTGGCCGGAACGCCTTTTTTGATGAAGCCCAGCACGCTGGATTTCACCTCAGCGAGAGAATCTTTCACCAGCGCATCGACAAAGCCGCTGTGATAGCGCACTTCGCCACCGGTCATGCTCCAGATAAACGGACGGTCGCGGGAATCGTATTCATCGATACCGGCTTCCTGCTCGATAACCTGCGGACCGTTCAGACCCAGACGGGCTTCGCGGGTCACAATCAGATAACTACACAGCGCAGCGGCAATCGACATCCCGCCAAAGCAACCGACGGTACCGGCCACCACGCCAATCACCGGCGTATAGCGGCGTAAATCGACAATTGCAGCGTGAATATCCGCGATCGCCGCCAGCCCCAGATTGGCTTCCTGTAAACGCACACCGCCGGTCTCGAGCAGCAGAACCGCCTGCGTCGGAATGCCGTTGCGGTTATCTTCTGCGGCCAGTTCCAGCGCAGCGGCCATTTTGGCACCGGACACTTCGCCCATGCTGCCGCCCTGGAAACTCCCTTCAATGGCGACCACCACCGCGGGCTGACCGTTAATCTGGCCCTTCGCCACCACCATGCCGTCGTCGGCCTGCGGAACAATGCCCTGCGGTTCCAGCCACGGAGACATCACGCGTTCGAACGGCCCGAGCAGTTCGCGGAAAGTCCCGGCGTCCAGCAGTTTGCGGGCGCGCTGACGGGCGCTCAGTTCGATAAAGCTCTGATCAGTATCAGTTGGCATTTTCAGCCTCCTCAAAGACCTGTTCGATACGCAGACGGGCAACCCCTGGTGTGGCGCCAAAATCATTAATGTCCAGACGGCCTGCCGGTAATTCACGCAGTGCGTTCAGACGGTCGAAAAAGTGCTGCCACAGGCTGTGGCTGCCATCGACGGAGGTTGTGACAATAATTTTCAGCTCAGTTGCTGCTTTTGGTTCATACAGCGCTTCTAAATCGCCGGAACCCACCACGCCAGCTTCGGCGCGGCCTGGCAGCACTTTTGCCGCCGGGTAGTTAAATTCAAAACGTTCCATAACACCTCTTTGTACTGATGTTAGTTAATTCGTATCCGGTTCAGTCAGGCCACGCTGACGCGGTCGAGGAACAGCGTCGCGGCCAGTAAATCAGCGGCACCGCCGGGCGACGTGTTATCGGCCAGCATCCGCTGTTCCAGATGGCGCAGCCGTTGTTTACCTGCCATCGTGCCGGTGCCACCGGCTGCCAGCACCGCCCTCGCGCCCTGATGCATGGCTTTGAGCGCCGGCAAACCGCCGCGTGACAGCACGCAGGTATCGGCAAGCGTGGTCATCACCGCCAGTAAGGCATCGACCTGTGCTTCGCTTTCGCCCGCACCGCGTGTCCGGCTGTGATGGAGCTGCGGCAGCGCCCGCTCAATAATGTGCGGAAAACCACTTTGTGCTTCTTCACGGGCACCCGGCACCTGATAACGCTGCACGGCGTGCGAACCTTTACTGAATTTTTTCGGGCTGAAAGCGTCGGGTAACGCCGCAATTTTCGCAGCGCGCTGCGCAATAGTTTGCGGCAGCAAAGCTTCCGGCTGCATGGCGACGGCGCTGACCAGCAACCCCATCGCCCAGATAGCGCCCCGGTGAGTATTCACTCCGCCGGTTTCGGCCATCATCTGTGCTTCACCGGCACGACCTAAACGGCCCACTTCCTGACGCAGGGCGATATCCGCCGGGCGCTGCCAGCTGTGTAAGGCCAGCAAATAGAAAGTGGATGTCAGGCTGCGCGCCGAACGCACCATCAGGTCCAACGTTAAATCCTGATGTGCGCCGGAACTCCGGCTGTCGACCAGCCCCGGTTTCGGGCTAAGCCGCGCTTCGTCGATCAGCGCCTGCGTCGCCGTTTCTGCCAGCCTTTCGGCCAGTTCTTCCGCTGTCAGTACAGCGCCAATCGTTAAAGTTTGCGGCATCGTGATTACCAGCTACGGAATTTGGCGGGCGGGTTATACAAACCGCCGGACCAGTCGACCAGTTCGCTTACGCTGCCAGCCGCCAGTAAAGAGCGGGTGGCGTCGGTGCGGCGAATCCCCATGTCTTCCGGGAAGACCACCAGTTCCTGACGGCGCAGGTCGGCGACGCGTTTGGCGTCAACGCCCAGACCAATGTCAGTGATACCGGCAACCGCAGCGACCATCGCCCGGCGCTCTTCCAGAGAACGGGCGCGGTACAGATAGGCGATCCCCTCTTCGGTCAGCACGTGCGTCACGTCGTCGCCGTAAATCATCACTGGTGCCAGCGGCATTCCGGATTCTTTACCCACTTCGACCGCTTCGAGTTTTTCAACGAACGTCGGCTTGCCACCGGCCTGGAAGGTTTCCACCATCTGTACGACCAGTTTTTTACCGCGCGCCATCGGATCCGGCTCTTCAATCATGTCGAGCCAGGCTGGCGTAGAGTGACGACGACCGTGCGGGTCATGGCCCATGTTCGGTGCGCCACCGAAACCGGCCAGACGACCGCGGGTGACGGTGGACGAGTTCGCCAGACCATCGACCTGCAACGTTGAACCGATGAACATATCGACCGCGTACTGGCCTGCCAGCTGGCAGAAAGCACGGTTGGAACGCATGGAACCGTCAGAGCCGGTGAAGAATACGTCCGGACGGGCGCGGATATACTCTTCCATCCCGAGTTCGCCACCGAAGCAGTGAACGGTGTCGACCCAGCCGCTTTCAATAGCCGGGATCAGCGTCGGATGCGGGTTAAGCGTCCAGTGTTTACAGATTTTGCCGCGCAGGCCGAGCTGTTCGCCGTAAGTCGGCAGCAGTAGTTCGATAGCCGCGGTGTTAAACCCGATACCGTGGTTCAGCGACTGCACGTTGTGTTTGGCGTAAATGCCTTTGATCGCCATCATCGCCATCAGTACGTGGACCGGTTTAATCAGACGCGGGTCGCGGGTGAAAAGCGGTTCGATGAAGAACGGCTTATCGGCGACGACCACGAAATCGATCCAGTCGCCCGGAATATCAACGCGCGGCAGGTCGGTTTCTTCATCTACCAGTTCGTTGACCTGCGCAATGACGATACCGTTTTTAAAGGCCGCGGCTTCGACCAGCGCTGGCGTATCTTCGGTGCTTGCGCCGGTATAAAGGTTACCTTTGCGGTCTGCTTTAAAGCCGGCGATCAGGGCGATGTTTGGCACCAGATCGACGTAAAGACGAGAATACAGTTCGATGTACGTATGGATCGCGCCGATTTCCATCTGACCATCTTCAAGCAGTTGCGCGATACGCAGGCTTTGCGGGCCGGAGAAAGCGAAATCGAGCTTGCGGGCGATGCCGCGTTCGAAGAGATCCAGATGTTCAGCACGGCTGACGCTCGGCATGATCATATGTAAGTCATGCAGCTTTTCAGGGTTCACTTTTGCCAGTGAACGGGAAAGAAAGTCAGCTTGTTTTTGGTTGTTACCTTCCATCACCACGCGGTCACCGGAGGCAATCAGCGTTTCAAGGACAGGAATAATTTTATCAGTGGGTAAAACTTTACCCTCGGCCACGGAACGGACACTGTCGATACGCCGTTGTTTTTCGCTGCGGCGGGTGTCCCACACTTTCGTGGTCTGCGGATGTTGCGGCATGCCAAACCTCCCTGGGTTGAGCTTGCTGAAGATTTCCCGACGTGATGAAACAAAGAGGACGGTGGGAAGTTCAGTCAAGTGGCGGTTGCATCACATTTGACCTGTTTAATTAGCGTGTTAAGTGTAGGAAGCGGTGAGATAACCATCAATTAAGGGCGCTGACACTTCGTTACTCTGAGAGTAACGATTGAAGGGAATTCTTTAAAAACAGTTTGATACAAAACAAAGAATGAGAGGTATCCCTCAAAAACAGGTGAAAAAAAGGGATGCGCATGGCATCCCTTTTTTGCAGATAAGAAGATTATTTGAAAACTTCTGCGGTCGCAGTGATTTTCTTTTTCTCCTGCGCGGCGATCACGACGTAATATTTCCCGCCTTTTTCATCAGCCAGTTTGGACAGCTCATCTTTAGCATCCATTGGCGCAGTGTATTCATTGCTGGTTGTTACCACGCCCAGGCTGGTGTAACCCTTATCTTTAGCTTCTTCTTTGGTGATCATCTCTGCGGCCATTGCGTTCACAGAGAACAAACCTGCCAGAACGGCTGCAATAATAATTTTATTTGATTTCATGACATTACCTCTAAATTGGATGAATAGTTTTGAAAGAAAGCAGTCAAGATATGAACGGCAGGTGAATCTGTGCTGGCACGAACCTTCCTGGTCAACCACCAGATTTCTCCCCAGAGACACAAACGGGCGATGGAAAATTTCCCCCTCTCACCTCCGGCATCTATCGGCTTAAGTATTAGTCACCCTTGGGAATTAGCCAGAATTTTGACAAATATTTTTACATTGGTTTTCAGTTTGCAATCAGAAAGCGTTCGACAATTTCACAAAAAGCATCCGGGTGCGAGATAAACGGCGCATGGGCTGCTTTTTCAATGATTTCCGAGTGAGAATCAGGCAGTAAAGCATCCAGTAACGGCACGATTTTTCTCGGCACCAGCCCGTCGAGCGCGCCGTAAATACGCAGTACCGGCAAGGTCAGCGTCGTCACTGACTCACGTAAATCGGCTGTACGTAAAATCTCCAGCCCACCGTTGAGCACTTCTGCGGGCGGCATTGGCAGATTCAAAACAATTGATTTCAGCAAACGGGCATCCTGACGGGCGCTGTTGCTGCCGAGGGTCTGCAACGCCAGAAAACGCTCGACCGTACGCTGAAAATCTTCACTAAGCTGATGCTGAAAACCCTGCAACACATCGGGGCGGATACCCGGCCAGTCTTCGTGTGCGGTAAAGCAGGGCGAAGACGCCACGGTAATCAGTTTTTCCACGCGCTGCGGCGCGCTCAGCGCAATCTGGCTGGCGACCAGTCCGCCCAGCGACCAGCCCACCAGCGAAGCCTTTTGCGGCATGGCAGACAGTACCAAATCAGCCATTTCTTCCAGCGTCAGCGCCCCAAAACCTTCACTGCGGCCATAGCCCGGCAGGTCGATCAGGTGCAGACAAAAATGCGGCGCAAGTCGCTCCGCCGTGTAACACCAGACCCCGGCGTTCAGTCCCCATCCGTGAAGCAGCACAAGATGGCGATCTCCTTCGCCGATTGTCTCCCGGTAAAGCGTATTCATAGCGTATTGTCCGTGTCAGTCTGATTGTTCAATCCATAAAAATGGCACAAGGAACCCGCCGCTATGCTAACAATTGCCAGCCGCTGTTGGCTATGTCAGTGTCCGCTCCATCTGGCGATACAGGGCATTTGCAGTCTGTGCCTCAGACATTTGCCCGCCGCACCGCCCTGCTGCCCGCGCTGTGGATTACCCGGCACCGGAGGTAATCTCGATTGCGGCCGCTGCCTGCTGAAACCGCCGCCGTGGGACGCACTGGTTTTCGCGAGCCCGTATGAACCGCCGGTCAGCGGGCTGGTGCTCCGGCTCAAATTCGCCAACCTACCTGAGCTGGACACCACGCTCGCGCGCCTGTTTCTGCTGCGCTGGCTGCCGCGCTGGCGGTCCGGTAATCTGCCGCGTCCGGATATCCTCCTCAGCGTACCGCTGCATCAGAAACGTTATTTCTCCAGAGGCTACAATCAGAGTGAATTGCTCGCCCGGCCGCTGGCCCGCTGGCTGCACTGCGAATATCGCCCGTACGCCCTGAGCCGCGACCGGCGCACCGTGCCGCAGCAAAGCCTGAGCGAGCGGGAAAGAAAGTGGAATCTGCGTAAAGCCTTTACCTGCCATGCCGATTTGCGCGGTAAAAACGTGATGCTGCTTGATGATGTGGTGACCACCGGCAGCACGGTGCGGGAAATCAGTAAAATGCTCATTAATCAGGGAGTTGCTTCAGTGCAAATCGCGTGTATCTGCCGGACATTACAGACATGAGCACGTGCTGCTAACACTCTGGCAACGGGAAGGGTGACGGGTAAAAGCAAAGGGCGTATTATAACCAACTAGAGTAGTCAACTATTGAGCGAATGTTATGATCCTTATTACCGATGCTGCCCAAGAGCACTTTGCCAAATTGCTGGCAAGCCAGGAAGAAGGCACCCAAATCCGCGTATTCGTGATCAATCCCGGTACGCCGACCGCAGAATGCGGTGTCTCCTATTGCCCGCCTGACGCCGTAGAAGCGACGGATACCGAACTGAAGTTCGAGAAACTGTCTGCTTTCGTCGATGAATTAAGCGCGCCTTATTTGCAGGATGCGGTGATCGACTTCGTCACCGATCAGTTGGGTTCCCAGCTGACGCTGAAAGCGCCTAACGCTAAAATGCGTAAAGTGTCTGACGATGCGCCTCTGATGGAACGTGTTGAATATCAGTTGCAGTCGCAGATTAACCCGCAGCTGGCCAGCCACGGCGGTCGTGTTTCCCTGATGGAAATCACCGACGACGGCATCGCAGTTCTCCAGTTCGGCGGCGGTTGTAACGGTTGCTCTATGATTGATGTCACCCTGAAAGACGGCATCGAGAAAGAGCTGCTGCAAAACTTCCCGGAACTGAAAGGCGTTCGCGATCTGACCGAACACCAGCGCGGCGAGCACTCTTTCTACTGATTAACCGTTGATCAGACAGAATGTAAAAAGCACCCTTCCGTTGGGTGCTTTTTTTATGGTTGCGGATTAAGAAGTACCTTTGCGTCGGCGGTCCAAATCCGCCAGCAGCAGATTAATGTGCTCATCGCTGAACAACGCTTCCAGCGTGTGCGTCAGTTTTCGCCGCCAGTTGGGATATTCAGTATTCGTGCCGGGCACGTTAACTGGCGTCGACATATCCAGCCAGTCTTCCGGTTGCAGCCCGAGCAGCGCACTGGCGCTGTCAGCCAGATAACGTTGCAGACCGCGGTTAAGCACCGACGTCATCGGCATGCCTGCTGCGGTTTTGCTGGTCGCTTTCGGCACGCATCCTGTCCGGTGCAACGCGTCCAGCAAACCCTGCTTACTGTGCTCGCGCTCCCCGCGCAATTTCTCCAGCACCTGCGGGTCCGGATAAACACCCAGCGACGCACCGAGCGTTAAATCTCCGCCTTCCCAGTAGCCGCGCAACGTCGGCAGATCATGCGTGGTCACTGTCGCCATCGCCTGCGAAACGTAATCTTCCGGCGGTCGATAGACGAAGTGTTTATCGTGCTCGAAATACAGTACTTTGTAGGAATACACGCCGCTGTCGCGCAGGCTGGCGACAATTTCTTTCGGCACGGTCCCCAGATCTTCACCAATCACCATGCACTGGTGCCGCTGACTTTCCAGCGCCAGCACACCGAGTAAATCTTCCAGCGGATAACGGACATACGCGCCATTCCCCGCCTCCTGATCCGCCGGTATCCACCATAAACGCAGTAACCCCATCACGTGATCGATACGCAGCGCCCCGCACTCCGCCATATTCGCGCGCAGCAAATCGATAAATGGCTGATAGGCACGGGCTTTCATTTCATGAGGATCAATGGGTGGAAGCCCCCAGTTTTGCCCCTGCGGCCCCAGAATATCCGGCGGCGCGCCAATCGTCGCATTCAGACAATACAACGACGGATCTGACCAGGTTTCCGCACCACCTTCCGCCACGCCAACCGCCAGATCACGGTATAAACCCAGCGGCATATCCAGCTCCACGCTGCGCTGATAACACACAGAAAATTGCGTATGTGCCAGCCATTGCAGCCACTGGTAGAACTCAATTTCACCGGCATAATGCTGGCTGAATTCCGCCACATCCGCCCCTTTGGCGTCACGATAAGCATCGGGCCATACCGGCCAGCCCCACAATCCCAGATCTAAATCCCGCAGATGAACATGCAGCGCATCGAACAGCGCCTGCTGGCGCAAACTTTCGCCGCCCAGCAACACAAAACGACGGAAATCCCGCTTGCGCTGGCTGGCTTCCGGCTGTTCGCCAAAGAGCGGCCACGCCAGTTTCAGCGCATTTAATTTCAACCGCATCACCAGCGGATAATCGACAAACTCGGTGCTGCGCGCCTGCAACAACGCATCTCGCGTCTCGATGGAATGCCACCAGCTTTGCGCCAAATCGCTGGCGATAAATTCTTCCACCGCATTCACGTCGATGTACGCCAGATTCAGCCAGCGGCGTGACGACGGGCTGTACGGGCTGGCGCTGAGAGGATTGGCCGGATACAACGCGTGTATCGGGTTCAGCCCGACGAACGCGCCGCCGCGCTGGCCAACTTCTTCCACCATTTTTTTCAGATCGCCAAAATCGCCGACGCCCCAGTTATTTTCCGACCGCAGCGTGTACAACTGAACCGTCGCACCCCACAGTTTTTTACCTGCCAGCAGCGCGGGCGGCTCATAACAGCGTGGCGGCACAACAATAATCCGGCACGGCCAGATTCTACCGTTTTGCGATAACGTCAGTTGATGGTAACCCGTGGGCAATCCGGCGCTGAGATTCAGAACCTTGCCAACCTCAACGGTTCCTTCGGTCTGGTCGCCGTTTTCAAGCGTGAACTGCCAGCAAAATGCGCCGCAGCCCTCCGGGGTTAGCAGCACTTTTTTGCCTTCCGTAAACACTTTTACCGCAGGCAAAGGCGTTACCTCGGGCACATCTTCCGGATCACGCCCCATGGCCGCCAGCAGCGATGCCCTCGTTTCGTTGGACACCGTTTCTACTTCATCCGACATATTGATAAAGCTGTCTAAAATACCTGCCCGGCGCGCTGCCTCAACAAGTTGCTTATCCTCCATGCCTGCTCCTAACGTTTTGCCTGCCAGATGCGCTGCTGATAATCGCGGATTGAACGGTCTGCGCTGAACATCCCGACGCGCGCGGTGTTAAGCAGAGTGCGGCGCGTCCATTCGTCAGCGTTACGGTACAATTTATCGACCTGTTTTTGCGCTTCGCAATACTGAGCAAAATCCGCCAGAACCAGATAGGGATCGCCGCCATCGAGCAGGCTGTTGAGCATCAGATCGAAAGCCTTTTTATCGCCGTTGGCATAAAAACCGCTGGCCAGTTCGTCGAGAATCGCCTTGAGATGTTTGTCTTTTTTCACCACGGCTTTCGGCTTATAGCCTTTCTTCAGCTCAGCTTTTACTTCATCAACGGTCAGGCCAAAGATGAAAATATTGTCTTCGCCCACCTGCTCGGCAATTTCGACATTCGCGCCGTCCAGCGTGCCGACAGTCAGCGCGCCGTTAAGCGCCAGCTTCATATTGCCGGTGCCCGACGCTTCTTTACCGGCAGTAGAAATCTGCTCGGAAACGTCCGCCGCCGGGATCATCAGTTCCGCTACCGACACGCAATAATCCGGGATGAACACGACTTTGATACGATCGGCGACGATCGGATCGTTGTTGATCTTCTCCGCGACCTGATTGATCGCATAGATAATATTTTTGGCGAGGTAATAACCGGGCGCGGCTTTAGCACCGAACAGGAAAACGCGCGGCACCATGTCGAGCTTCGGATTATCGCGGAGCTGCCGGTACAAGGAGAGAATGTGCAGCAGATTCAGATGCTGACGTTTGTACTCGTGCAGGCGTTTTATCTGCACATCGAAAATGGCGTCAGGATTGAGGCGGATCCCCATGCGCTGCCAGACGTATTCCGCCAACCGCACTTTGTTGTCATGCTTGATTTTGCGGTACTGCTTGCAGAATTTTTTGTCTTTTACGCCGTCTTCCAGACCTTTCAGCAGATCCAGATTATTCACCCAGGAATCCGTTTTCAGGCGTTCATCAATCAGCGCGGAAAGCGCCGGATTACACTGTTTCAGCCAGCGGCGCGGCGTGATGCCATTAGTCACGTTGTGGAATTTTTGCGGCCACAGCTGATGATATTCCGGGAACAAATCTTTCACCACCAGATCCGAATGCAGCGCCGCCACCCCGTTTACTGCAAAACCGGCCACCACGCAGAGATTCGCCATCCTTACCTGTTTGTCGTGATGTACGGCCAGTTTCGCCCAAACCGCTTCATCGCCCGGCCAGGTTTTACTGACCAGTTTTTTGAAGTTGGTGTTGATTTGTTTGATGATTTGGAAATGTCGCGGCAACAGGCTGCGCACCAGACTTTCGTCCCAGGTTTCCAGCGCTTCCGGCATTAACGTGTGGTTGGTATACGCAAACGTGCGGCTGGTGATGTGCCAGGCATCGTTCCAGCTCAGCTGATGCTCGTCGAGCAATACGCGCAGCATTTCAGGAATGGCGATGGTCGGGTGCGTATCATTAAGCTGGATGACTTCATAATCCGGCAGCTCGCTGATTTTGCGGCCCAGGAAATGATGACGCCGCAGGATATCGGCCACCGAGCAGGCGCACTGAAAATACTGCTGCATCAGGCGCAGGCGTTTACCGGCCTGATGGTTGTCATTCGGATAGAGCACTTTGGTGAGTTTGGCAGCTTCGATGCCCTGCTGTTCCGCTTTCAGGAACTCGCCGTCATTAAACTTCTCCAGATCAAACGGATGCGGATGCGTGGCTTCCCATAAACGCAGCGGCTGCGTAATTCCGTTGCGATACCCCATAACCGGTAAATCCCAGGCTTCGCCGCGCAGCGTAAATTCGGGTTCCCAGCGGGAAACTCCCTGATCGTTCTTTACGATTTTCCCGCCAATGCCAACATTCACCGCCAGCGAACTGTTATGGCGGAACCACGGATATTCACTGCGGTGCCAGTCATCCGGCGACTCTTTTTGTTTGCCATCAACAAAGCGCTGACGGAATAAACCGTACTGATAGTTCAGGCCATAACCGGTGCCCGGTTGCCCGACCGACGCCATCGCATCGAGATAACAGGCCGCCAGACGCCCGAGCCCGCCGTTACCGAGCGCCGGATCGATTTCTTCTTCAAGCAGGTCTGTCAGGTTGATATCAAACTGCTCAAGTGCGCTGGCAATTTTTTCGTACCAGCCGAGATTAATCAGGTTATTACCGGTCAGCCGCCCGACCAGAAACTCCATCGAGATGTAGTTAACGTGGCGGGTGATCTTTTTACTTTTCCTGCTCACGGATTCATTTTGCGGAGGAAGCTGTTCAGCGACTGCGGCGCTGACTGCGTGCCACCATTGATGCCGGGTCATGTCCCTGGCTGAAGTAAGTCCAAATGCTTGCCACTGGCGGGTTAGCGCCGCCAAAAAAACATCCTGCTTGAGCGTGATTTTCGACATAGGGCAGTCTCTTTTCTGTCAGTGGGGACGGAATGTTTCCGTGAGAAAAAGCCTGATTGCGGTAAAAAGTGTGATCCCAATACACTTATGTATAAACCCTATGTCGAAAAAATGCTCACTGCCGTTTGTTTCTAAAACTTTTTAAGGCCATTTTTATTTTTGCCCGTAATAGGCATCCGGCCCGTGTTTTCGGCTGAAATGTTTTTGCATAAGGTAATCATCCATCGGGGTCTGGTTGCGCCGGATTGAACCAGTGATCCACGCCATTTTGGCGACTTCTTCCAGCACCACGGCGTTGTGAACCGCCTGTTCCGGCGTGGCTCCCCAGCAGAACGGGCCATGCTGGGCGACCAGAATGCCCGGCATATGCAGCGGATCAATGCCCGTCAGCGCAGCGGCGATCACTTTGCCCGTTTCCAGTTCGTATTCTCCGTTCACTTCATGGCGCGACAAAGGCCGCGTACAGGAGATCTCACCGGCAAAATAATCCGCATGCGTGGTACCTAACGCGGGGATCGCAACGCCAGCCTGCGCCCACGACGTCGCATGGGTCGAATGGGTGTGCACGATGCCGCCGAGTTCAGGGAAACGGGCGTAAAGTTCAAGATGCGTGGCGGTATCCGATGACGGTCTGTAGCGCCCTTCCACCACTTCACCGCGCAAATTCACGACCACCATATCGCTGGCCTGCATTTTTTCGTATTCCACACCACTCGGTTTGATGACCACCAGCCCGCGCTTGCGGTCGATGCCGCTGACGTTGCCCCACGTAAAGGTCACCAGACCGTACGCAGGCAGCGCCATATTGGCTTCAAATACGCGTTGTTTCAGTACATCCGTCATACTGCTTCCTCCATATTCAGCCCGGCTTTCTGCATTTTATCGACGACCCAGGCGCGCGCGTTGCGCACTTCCTGCATCGGATCGGCGGCGGTTTCACTCCACATTTCGATGAGATAAGGCCCGCGATAGCCGCTTTTCTGTAGCGTTTCGAAGCAGCGCTCAAATTCCACGACGCCGCTGCCGAACGGTACATTTTTGAATACGCCCGGCTGCGTATCTTTAATATGCACAGCGACGATATGTCCGGCACCGCTTGCCAGTTCCATCTGCACGTCGTTGTCCCAGGCGGATAAATTGCCGATGTCCGGATACAGCTGGAACCACGGGTTATTCAGGTAATGCGTATAGCCCAATGCTTTGCTGATTGAATTCATCAGCGGGTAATCCATGATTTCCATCGCCAGCGTGACCTGCGCCCGGCTGGCCATTTCGACCGATTCCTGCAAACCGGCACGGAAACGCTCACGGGTATGATCGTTGGCCTGCTGGTAATAGACGTCATAACCGGCGAGCTGAATGACACGGATGCCTAAATCCTGCGCCAGCACGATGGCTTTACGCATGATTTCCAGCCCCTGATTACGGGTTTCATCGTCTTCAGAGCCCAGCGGAAAACGCCGGTGCGCGCTCAGGCACATCGACGGAATGCGGATGCCCGTGCGCGAAATCGCATCCACTACGTTCAGTCTCTGCCCGCGTGACCAGTCAAGCCGCGCCAGCCGGTGATCGGTTTCATCCACCGACATTTCGACGAAATCAAAACCCAGTTCTTTCGCCAGCGTCAGGCGCATCAGCCAGTCTTCACCCGCAGGCAAAGCTTTTTCATAGATACCGAGTAGAACGGCTTTGTGCATCATGCGATTTTCCTTAACCCCAGAGCTGGCTGATGGATTTTTTGAACTGACGCGCCGCGTCTGCCGGGTCTTTCGCGTCACGGATACTGCGCCCGGCAATGAAAACGTGTACCGGAATGTCTTTGAACAGCGGCAAATCTTCCAGCGCCAGACCGCCGGTGATCGTGACTTTAAAGCCCATATCGGAAAGACGTTTGATCGCCGTAATATCGGCATCGCTCCACGCCACACCGGCAGCCTGTGCGTCACGGCTGCGGTGATAAACCACCTGCCGGATACCGGCGTCATGCCATTCCTGCGCCTGTTCCCACCTCCAGTAACCGGTCAGTTCAATCTGAACGTCACCGCCAAATTCTTTTGCTACTTCCAGCGCACCTTTGGTGGTGTTGATATCGGCGCAGCAAATCACGGTGACCCAGTCGGCGTTGGCTTGAAAACACATGCGCGAGAGAATTTTCCCGGCATCAGCAATTTTGGCATCGGCCAGCACGATTTTCTCCGGATACAGCGCTTTCAGATCACGCACCGCACGCACGCCTTCTGCGACACACAAAATAGTGCCGACTTCGATAATGTCGACTTCGCTGGCGATAAGACGCGTGGTTTTGTAAGCATCGTCCATCGACTGGTTATCCAGCGCCACCTGCAACATCGGTAATGAATGAGACATAATGAATTCCTTCTCTGCTAACGAATTAGTTAACCGCCGTGGCGGAAGTCTGGTCGATCAAATCCAGTACCTGCTGCGCGGTGGTGCAGGCGCGCAGGCGGTCAAAATTGGCTTCATCTTCAAACAGGTTCACCACCTGCATGATGCCGACTTCCTGATGCGCGCTGGCATCCACAGCAGCCAGCGTGATCAAGATATCCACCGGATCGTTATCTTCATGGGTGAACACCAGCGGCTTTTTCAGGGTCACCAGCGCAAAACCGGTTTTCAGGACGCCTTCTTCCGGGCGGCCATGCGGCATCGCCAGTCCCGGCGCTATGACGAAATAGGGTCCGAACTTTTTAACGCCATCCAGAATGGCCTGGTAATAACGCGGCTCAACCACACCGGCGTCCACCAGCATATCGACGCCAATTTTGACCGCTTCCTGCCAGGTTTCTGCCTCCGCGTTCAGACAAATCGAATTATTCTCGGCCAGCGAATCTCGCAGTTTCATTGCACGCTCCTTACTTTTTCAGCGACGTTGGGAAGTGAGCATTAATGACTTCCATCACTTTCGGTCCGAAATCCGCCGCCGAGAGCATGTTGCGTACACCGACGACGTATTTGTTGCCGCTGACGGTGATTTCGTCGGCGACGTGCGTGGACGCGACAATAATGTCCGCGCCGCTCAGCTCAGATTTGTACTCACCGACCGCGCAGCTGTTCATGGTGTGCTCCACGCCTTCCTGTGTCAGAAACTGCCCGATTTTCATCTTCATGATCATCGAACTGCCTTGCCCGCAACCGCAAACTGCCAGAATTCGTACTGTCATGGGAACCTCGTTAATTAGTGAGTAGTGGACTCATTAAGAGCTTGTTTTTCGGCATCTTCTTCGGCGCGAAGCGTGCGACCGGCGAAGAACATATACAGCACCGCGATTACGGCAATAACGCCCATGAAGGCCATGCCAACGCTAAAGAATCCCTGCATCATTGGCGGTGCCAGAATTGACCAGTCGGCCATGCCCATCCAGGCGCTGAGGCCGGTCAGTTTGATGGCCCAGACGCAGCCGAAGATTTCGATCATCCCCATCACCAGACAAATTTTCAGCGCGGCACGCCAGCCACCGAAGTGGTTCGCGAATACGCCGATGGTGGCGTTGGAGAAGAACATCGGGATAAAACCGGGAATAATCATGATGGAAGAACCCACGCCAAACAGAATGGCGACGGCAATCAGCTGGCCGATGGTGCCCCACATAAAGCCCCAGACCACAGCGTTTGGCGCGAAGCTGTAAATCGCCGCACAGTCGATCGCCAGAACAGCACCAGGAATTAAGCGTTGGGAAATCCCGTTAAAGGCTTCCGTCAGTTCAGCGACGAACATACGCACGCCCTGAATAATGATGAAAATGGCAACCGCAAACATCAGGCCGGTTTGCAGGATGTAAATTGTCCAGTGGGTTTTACCGGCCATTTTCTGCAACGTATCAAGACCGAACGAGCAGAGGATAATGCCGAAGAACACGGTCATCATGATGGCGGTGGAAACGATATTGTCGTGGAAAATATTCAGCCAGCCGGGCAGTTTGAGGTCTTCAACACTGTCCTCTTTCTTACCGAGATACGGTGCGATTTTGTAAGCAATCCATGACGCAAACTGCTGCTGGTGCCCGATAGAAAAACCACTGTTTTCCGTTACGGACTGCGTCGGTTTGTACATCATATTGGAGGTGATCCCCCAGTACAGCGAAACCAAAATCGCCGTCGACCAGATGGTGGTCCACATCGGCCAGCCGATGATGTAGAAGAAGACGGCGATCAGACCCGCCTGCTGGAACATGATGTGGCCCGTCAGCATGATGGTGCGGATGCCGGTAATGCGGCGGAAAACCACCATCAGGATGTTCAGTGCGAGCGCGATAAGCACCGCGTAGCCGACCCAGCTGTAGGCATCGCCCATGCGTTCGACCGTTGCCATCATTGAGGCATAGGTATCTGAAATAGCACCGTTAATTCCGTAGACTTCAGAAAGTTTGGCCACCACAGGTTTAAATGTGCCCGTCAAAATGCCGGATCCCGCCTGCAGTAACATAAAACCGATGATGGTTTTGATGGTGCCTTTGATGATAACCGTCGCGCTCTTTCTGAGCAGGATGTAACCGAGCATAGTTACAAGCCCCAGCAATAACGGCGCGTTGGTCATTACCTGATTAAAAAAAACGGTAAAGAGGGTGTAGAGGAATTCCATATAACTCTCCGTCTGACCTTGTTTGATCTCTTCAGCGCAGGACTCTGCACGTAAAAGTGAGGGACAGACGAACTCTAATGCTCACATTGAATCAGATAAAGATTCACAATGATTATTTGTGAGCGGTCTCGCAAGATATCGTCATCCCTCTTTTTCACGCACAAACAGATAAACTCATATTTATTATATTTATCAAATAAATAAATAGATTATTTTATTA
>NZ_JAFMOZ010000056.1:0-3470 GCF_019049615.1 Rahnella sp. BCC 1045
AAGGCTGGCGCTGGGATCAAAACGTCTTATTTTTTGGTCGATAAGAAGTTAATCACATCAGAATATTGTTTGACGTAACTGTCCATTGAGCTGGTATCAAGTCCGTCATTTTTAACCATATATTTGCCGTTCACAAATACAGAAGGTACGCCTTGCAGACCCAGATCGGCAGCGGCTTTTTCCTGTTGAACAACCAGTGATTTCACTACAAAGCTGTTAAGCGCAGCATCGTAGTCTTCACCTTTCACACCGGCCTGAATAAACACCTTACGGATATCATCAGCATTCTGAACAGACTGTTGTTTCTGAACGGCATCAAACATCAGCGGGCTGACTTTATCCTCAACACCCAGAGCAATAGCAACAGCCCATGCCTGAGTTAATTGTTTACCCAAAGGCCCCAGGAATTCCACGTGGTATTTGGTGTATTTCACATCTTTTGGCAGGTTCTTACGGATGCTGTCTGATACATGCCAGACTTGTTCGAACTGATAGCAGTGCGGGCAATAAAATGAGAAGAACTCGAGTACCTGTGGTTCATTAGCAACGGTTTTATCTAAAGTAACGTACTGTGCACCATCAGAAAACTGTGCTGCAGATACACTGAAGGCCATAACCATACCAACCAGTGCCAGGAATATCTTTTTCATATAAAGCCTATCTCCATTTAATTAAACTTCGAACATTAATCGTGACTCAGTACATTGGCATCAGCTGTAAAGGAGGTGCCTGTAATTTCCTAATTTGCTCGGTGAAAGCGGATATCTGACCACGCCAAAAATCTTCGTCCTGCATCCACGGGAAGCTTTTTGGAAACGCAGGATCACCCCAGCGCTTCGCGACCCAGGCCAGATAATAGACCATGCGCATAGCACGCAGCGGCTCAATTAACGCCAGCTCGCTGGAATCAAAATCGGCGAATTCCTCATAAGCTTCCAGCAAGATATCTAACTGAATTCGTTGTTCACTTTGCTCGCCATGTAACAACATCCACATATCCTGAACGGCCGGGCCGGTGCGGGCATCATCCATATCGACAAACAGCGGACCATCACGCCAGAGAATATTTCCCGGATGGCAATCACCGTGTAAACGTATCGACTGCCAGTCCGTATGCCAGAATTCCCGCGTTGTACGGATCAGGTTATCAGTAGCGGATAAGAAAGGTTCGCGCAGGCTGGCGGGTATCAGGGAACATTGCGCGAGAACTTCGCGCGGCTGCGTCAGATACTCATCCAATCCTATCGTCGGACGAACTTTGAACGGGCTCTGACTACCAACCTGATGAATGCGGCCGAGGAAACGGCCCACCCATTCCAGCTGGTCCAGATTATCGATTTCATACTGACGACCGCCCACGCTGGGAAACACTGTGAACAGGTAACCCTGATGGCGATGGAGGGTATCTTTATTGATTGAAAGCGGAGCGACAGCCGGTATTTCAGCATCAGCCATATCAAGCGAGAAACGATGCTCTTCGTAAATTTGCTCTTCGCTCCAGCGTTCCGGGCGGTAGAATTTCACGACGTAACGTTTTCGGTCTTCACCAAGAAATTGGTAAACCCGGTTCTCGTAGCTGTTCAATGCAGTGAGGCCGGACTCAGCAATAAGACCGACACTCTCTAAAGCATCAAGGATAAGATCCGGCGACAATGCCTGAAAATTAAATGCTGAATTGTTCATGACTTCATTCGGATTGGCCGCACAGAAAAATGACAATGGGAAATAGTAGCATCTATTTTTAGCGGCACGCATGAAGTTCACATAAGTTTACATCAATCTTTAATCACGCCACGGGCACGTAAAAGAGCGGTTTTAAAGTCATCCTCATAGTCTTTCTTAAGCCCCGGAATTTCAGCTGTGCTGTCGGTACCACGCATTTTAAGGTGATAAATCAAGGTATCATCGCTCAGTTCACCCAACTGTCCCTGATAACCACATTCCGTTGCCAGTTTCTGAATAAACTCCATCAGGTTCAGATCACAGTCTTCTTTCCATGCCGGGTGCAGTAGTTCGATCAACTCGTTTACGCGATGCTCTTTCATGATATTCCTTCTCCACTTGTTTTCAGACCTTAAAAATAACAGGGTTATTTCATCAGGGAAAGTATAAGCTCACCGCAGAAAAGTTTAACCTGCGCGCGGCCAAATTATGGCGTTACAATAACTGCAATAATGAGGTTTTAACGGGCAAATATTATGGATCGTAGTAGCATCACTGGCGTTATTTTAGCCGGCGGTCGGTCGAGCAGGATGGGTGAAGATAAAGGACTGATTGATATTCATGGTCAGCCTTTATTTGAACATATCGCTCAAAGATTACGTCCGCAAGTCGGAGATATTCTGATCAGCTGTAATCTGAACTCTGAGCGTTACGGAAGGGATTTCCAGACAGTCCCGGATATCAAACAGAATTTCTCAGGCCCTCTTGCCGGTATGCTTGCAGCGTTATCGGTGAGCAAAACCGAATGGGTACTCTTTGTTCCCTGCGACGTTCCGGCTTTCCCTGTCGATCTCAGTGAAATGTTATCTGTCGGGCTTTCCGGACAGAAAGCGGCTTATGCTCGTGACACAGAGCGTGAGCATCCAACACTTTGCCTGTTAAACAGGAGCCTGATACCAGCACTCACGACGTATCTTAAAAACGGTGACAGGAAGCTCATGATTTTTCTTCATAGTATTGGAGCAAAATCGGTGCTGTTCAGTGATTCTGCCGCCTTTTCCAATCTCAACACGCCGGAAGATGTGGCTAACTGGAAAACCCACAACCCGGATCTCTCTCAAGATGATAAATAAAAAAACGCCTTTGCTTGGGATCGTCGCTTATAGCGGAACCGGAAAAACAACCTTGCTGAAACAGCTCATTCCCTATCTGCGACAGCGTGGCGTACGGACCGGTCTCATTAAACACACCCATCATGATGTGGATGTGGATACGCCGGGGAAAGATAGCTTTGTGCTACGTAAAGCGGGCGCAGACCAGACTATGGTTGCCAGCAGCAGCCGGTGGGCGCTGATGACTGAAACGCCGGAACAAGACGAGCCGAATCTTGAATATCTGGCAGCGCGTTTCGACAGTAATAATCTGGATATGATTTTAGTAGAAGGATTTAAGCATGAAGAAATTGATAAAATAATGCTGTACAGAAAAGAAACAGGGAAATCGCTGGAGAGTCTGATAGATCTGCATGTTATTGCTGTCGCAAGTGATGATCTGTTCATACCGGTTTCACAGGCAATCAGCATTCTGAATATAAATGAGGTAGATAAAGTAGGAGAATTTGTACTTCAGTGGCTGAAAAATAAGCAAAACTAGGGTGTCTCTTCTTTTGTTTCTCCAAATTTCCCATAGCAAAAAGCCCTGTACGTCAGTACAGGGCTTTCCACTTATTTGATGCCTGGCAGTTCCCTACTCTCGCATGGGGAGACCCCACACTACCATCGGCGCTACGGCGTTTCACTTCTGAGTTC
>NZ_JAFMOZ010000055.1:0-3398 GCF_019049615.1 Rahnella sp. BCC 1045
CCCCTTACCTGTTGCCCCCCCATTTCCCCCAAACCCGGCACCGACATCCACAGTCAAATCAGTGGCTTTAACTCCTAAGTAGTTTGGTTTAGAAGGGACAGAATTAAGCGCGTTAATCTGAGCTAATTCTTCCAGACGGTTTTTATCATCCCAGGCGCCTTTGATATTGTCTTTCCAGTCCCAGAGATAATCCGTAACGGGTGTAAATGAACTAGGATCCACGCCATCCTTGTTTGCAATAATCGATGTCACCTGTTTCGGGTACAGGTATTCAGGATCATCCCCCGACCCCGTCGTGGCATTGCCTCCAGTGCCACCACCACCACCCACGGACTGAGCAATGATACCGTAGGACTGGGCACCATAAGTGACAATAACACCTGTTCCATTATGAACCGTTACGTTGCCGCCATCCCCCGCAGCGCCACCGGCTCCACCAATAGCAACGTTGGCATTTATCTGACCGTTGCTACCCTTACCAGTGGAATCACCGCCGTTCCCGCCACCACCGCCCACGGACTGAGCCTGGATACCGGCTGCCATATCTCCCGCAGTTAGTATGGCTCCAATACCTGTCAAATCGCGGTTAGAAAAGAGTTCCGTATTGGAGTAATTGCCCGGATCTCCCGTAGTCGAATTAATGTAGTTATTAACCACCACGTCTCCCCCGTTTCCGGCAGCTCCCCCTCGCCCACCGATGGTAGTGGTAAGTTGTAAACTGTACCCCCCCGCCTGATAGACTCCGCCCTGATCAGCTGTCCCGGATCCCCCGGCCCCACCGCCACCTCCGACACTTTGCGCGAATACCCCAATAGATTTTGCCCCTGAAGTATCAATAAGCCCACTATTCCAGACACTGACGCTCCCTCCTTTACCACCGGCGGCACCATCACCTCCGATAGTCGTACCAATGGTAAATTTCGATTGCTGGTAAGCCATACTTGTGGATGAGGCATCGCCGCCATAGCCACCACCACCACCTACGCTTTCTGCAAAAACACCGTATGCATCCTGTCCCTGCGTTTGTAACAGACCATCATTTACTACCTGGACGACCCCACCGTCTCCGCCCACACCACCTTTACCGCCGATGGAGGTGGTCACTGTCAGACTGGGTTCGTCAGGCATACTGGTTGTGTAATTCTCAGCCATGGATGTTCCGCCGGTCCCACCCCCGCCGCCAACAGCCTGAGCAAAGATAGCGTGGGCGTTGCCGCCATATGTCTGGATCTGCCCCAGATTATAAGCATCTGCTTCATCTGCATTTCCGCCCTCGCCACCATTACCTCCGATGGCTAAAGAAACACCTATCTGAGCACTGATATCCCTCGACATGGCTCCACCGCCAATCCCGCCGCCGCCGCCAACGCTCTGGGCTAATATCCCGTCGGAATGCAGTCCTTTAGTGCTGATGAGACCAAAATTAGCCACACGTGCTAACCCGCCGTCTCCGCCAGCGCCGCCGAAACCACCAATGGCTATACTTGCGCCGATGGCTGTATTGATGGCATCGCCGCCAAGCCCACCTCCACCCCCGACGCTCTGGGCGATCATACCGCGGGATGCAGTACCTGTTGTCGTTATAACATCACCTGGATGAAAAGCAGCCTGACTGCCGTCTGAAGGCGGATTGTCGTAATAACCATTGGAAATCAACGCATCATTTCCATCCCCGCCAACACCGCCCACTGCACCGATATAGGCAGAGAACGCCTCCGCGCCAGTGTTATCCGAGAGGTTACCGGAAACGCCGCCGCCGCCGCCTACGCTCATAGCAACAAGAGCATCAGAGTGATCGCCGCTTGTGCTTATAAAAGCGTACGGAACAGAAGTGTCATTACTGACTTTAATAATAGCCTCGCCAGCATCACCGCCAGAGCCACCGTTTCCCCCGCTGCTAAAGAACACACCATTACCTGAATTACCATTCCCGCCGTCCCCGCCTATTGACAATGCCATTGCGCCAAAGGTGTTATAGCCGACAGTACTAAGTACAGTGTTCCCCAGAGCATCAACGCTCGAGCCTTCAAGGGATATAGATACCTGGCCTCCTTTACCACCCTTAGCTCCGTTAGCTCCATGGGTAACAAAACCATTGATCATTCCTGCACTCCCCCCCACTCCTCCCTGGCTGGTGGCCATGATCCCGGCACCTGTGACGGTCGTGTCAAGCATAATTTTCAGTTCCGGATTGGTGGAGCTGTCGAACTGTTGACTTTCACCTGTCTGTGGAGTGGCTGAACTATTCGCCGTGACATTTCCGCCTGAAACGATAATATTGATGTTTCCGCCGTTCCCGGCATATCCCCCGTTAGCCCCCGTGACCGCTGCACCGCTACCTGAAGCCTTTCCACCCGTGCCGCCGTCCCCCCCCTGGCTTAGCGCTACAATACCGGAGCCATTTGTGCCGTCTATATACCCGGCAGTATTAACGGTAATACCACCACCGTCTCCGGCATTATTTCCAGCTCGTCCGGTTACCTCAGAAGAGCCTCCTTCAGATTTACTAGCACCGCTGCTTCCGCCGTTTCCGCCTGTGGAGGTAAGCCAAACAGCTGCAGTGTCGCCGGAGATAAAGTTTAAAGCAGAGGGATAGGACGGATTCCCCGCGACCGTAAACAGCAGGGTACCGCCATCCGCACCCAGACCACCTATCCCGCCGTTCCCCTGATCACTGAGCTGGTCCGCACCGTATCCCCCACTTCCACCCTGACTGTTTAGATAAACTGCCGGGTAAAGCCCGTTCTGCAAATCCGTTACAGGGCTGGAAGAAACGGGTGCATCGAAAATTGCGGACAGGTCGCCCCCCACTGCCCCGTCCCCCCCGAGAGGCCCGTTGTGGTTCAGGTCGGCCTCTGAAGCGCCGCCGCCGCTGCCACTCCCGCCTGTACTGGATAAATAAACTAAAGCCGGTGACGTTCCACCTCCTGAAATCGTCTGTACCGGACTTTGCAGTTCGACGGAATAATCGCTGGCTGCGCCCCCGTCTTGCCCGTTCTGACCTGTAACACCCTGAGGCGGCGGGGTAATGCCAGTGCTGGTATATTGGACATACTCCGGGTTACCAGGGGGGACAACAATGGTCGCATAGGCTGCAATGGGTAAAATCGCTGCGCTGTAAATGGTGTTTCGCAATGCGACAACTGTTGGTTTAAGTTTTGAATTTATTTTGTTATTCACACTCACTCCGATAAGAAGCTATTCATTAATAGATTGGTAAAATGCCAATGAAAATTCATAATCAATAATTCCCCTATCGCCGAAAAATGACGAAAAAATAGAAATCATCCTGATGGGGATTATTTGTAATTCATAATTAAAAACATTTAAAAGTATCAGCATGAATTAATCATTTTTTATAGAAGTTCAAATAAGCCATTGATTTCTAACTATGGAAA
>NZ_JAFMOZ010000054.1:0-2832 GCF_019049615.1 Rahnella sp. BCC 1045
AATATAGTCTACAGCAACAGCAAGCACATCTGCTCTGATAATGGTCCCTACAAATGACAGTGTTTTACACATGGTTTCCTTGTCATTAGCAGGAATAAATTTTTCAGGTTGGATAAAATAATTAATATTTTCCCAGAACCCGTTCGGTAGTCGAGTAAAAGGTTTATTCATTTTACAATCGATAGCGTTAGAATCAACTACGCGGCAACTTACAGCAGATATCCCACTGAGGTCATGCTCATGAAAATTATTTAATAATCCACATTCGGGCGAAGCATCATCATCATAAATTAAAACCCAGTCGGTAATGATATTGTTTGAAATAAATTTTGCACCTTCTTTGAAACCACCGGCACCGCCGGTGTTTTCAACAAGATGCATTACTGTTACCCGCGGATCTTGAAGTGTTTGCAACCATTCTGACGTGTTATCAGATGAGCAGTTATCAACAATAACAATATTATCGAATGGTTCTTTCGAAGTCGCATCCCAGCACTTCTTAAGTTTCTCTAACCGATTATAGGTAACAATTAATGCAGTTGTTTTCATCTAACATCAACCGTGAAAACAGGCATTTCATTGTTGACTCGGATACTGTCCAGGAAGATATCAGCTGTTTTTAAAGCCTCGGCAATAGTGATATCCATATCTAAATATCGGTAAGTACCTAAGCGGCCAACGAAAGTAATACCTTTCTCAGAATTAGCTAAATCAACATACTTTTCTAACAATGCCATTTCACCAACCTGACGGATTGGGTAATAAGGGATATCATTTTCCCCACACGCGCGGCTATACTCTTTATAGCAAACAGAGCCTTCGTGAGTTTCCCAAGGGGAAAAATATTTATGCTCAGTAATCCGTGTATAAGGAACTTGTTGCTCACAATAGTTCATTACTGCGCAACCTTGAAAATCGCCGTCGAAGGTAAACTTTTCAAAGTCGAGAGTCCTGTATCCTAAACGGCCAAAGCGATATTCATAAAATGCATCTAAAGGGCCACTATAAAATATATGGTCATAGGATTTTCGCTCTTCAGAGCCATATTCAACATTAAGCTCAACAGTAATATTTTCATGTTTGGATATTTTTTCAATCATATCGGTATAACCATCTTTTGGCATACCCTGATACTTATGATTGAAATAATTGTCATCATAATTGAATCTGATTGGCAATCTTTTCAATATTGAAGCGGGTAGTTCAGTTGGGGACATACCCCATTGCTTGATTGTATAACCCTTGAAAAAAGCTTCATATAACTCTTTACCAACGAATCGTAACGCTTGTTCTTCAAAAGTTTTTGGATCCGATATAGAATCATCTCCTTTTTCTTTAATTAGTTTTCTGGCTTCATTAGGTGAACATGTTCTATTGAAAAATTGGTTGATTGTATGCAAATTAATTGGTAGGGAAAATACTTTGCCATTATAAGTTGCTTTTACACGATTAGTATAAGGCATCATTGTAGAGAATTGTTGGATGAAATCCCACACATCTTTATTATCTGTGTGAAAAATATGTGGTCCATATGTGTGAACCATAACTTTAGTTTTTTCATCACGCGCATCATAACAATTTCCGGCAATATGCGATCTTTTATCGATAATCCGAATTTTGTGGCCTTGCTCTGCAAGTTTCCTACCAATAACAACACCAGAAAAACCAGCGCCTACAATAAGTATATTTTTACTGTTCATTATTTTACACCTTAACCAAGAACAACACGTCTGAATTTATAATAACATTTAACAAGAGTATTTCTACGCCATGTCCCACGAGGAGCAAATCGATTGATATGTGGCATTAGCTTATTTTTTAACTTGGTTTGAGTCAATACTGGTTGTACAGTTAAAGTAGTTGAAGAAGTTTGCTCTCTAGTTTTAATTAGACGCGCGTAAACTTCTTTTTCCCATGGTGTACCTTGAATATTTTTGATGAAATTATCATAAAAATCTACCTTATCTGTATTCCAAGGTTTATTTTCTCCAGCAAAATGAATCATTTTGGGTTGACGTCTTGCTTTAAGGAATCGCATATATGTTGCGAACATGAGATTAGGATAAAAGACATCAGTATGACCATTGCCATGATATACATTCCACTCAAGCGGTAAGAAATGAACCCTGCCATAGAATACTTTATTCATTATATCCTGATCCAGGAACCAATAACTTTGCCCCTTTAATGCAGCCATCAACTTTTCAAATGTATTTTCTTTATTCATTTGAGAAATATTAAAAACTATAATCCCACCTTGGAAATAATGATTAGTCTCAGACATACCCAATCTAGTTTTAAGATACTCTTCAGATGACTGCTCACCAGCATCTGAGAAAGCAATATTTCCGAATTTTACGAAACCCTCCATGACGATATCTTGAACTGCGGCCACAAGATTATCGCCTAAAGGAGTTTCAATCAGGGCGGCTAAATCACTTTCAACAACAGTATCAGTGTCTATAAAGAGAACTTTTTCAAAGTCACGAAAGAGCTTTGGAATAAATAAGCGTGAATATGTTGCGGCAGTAAATGGTGGCCTGATATATGCGTCTTTAATCTCACTAAAAGCATTAACATCAAAGAAACGGACATTCATGTTATCGACATTCGATAGCAATCCTTTTATCCTTTCCTTACTTCGCAAACTTAGTCCATTATCTAAAACGACAATATCGTAATTATGATGCTCAGTAGAATTTCTCAGAATAGAATTAACCAGCGCACCCATGCTCATTGCATAGTTATCATCTGAGCAAATTACAACTGGAACATTCCTTTCAGAGAAGTGCGGACTTAATTTACCGTTAAATGTTTCCTTTTGAATAAAAG
>NZ_JAFMOZ010000053.1:0-2619 GCF_019049615.1 Rahnella sp. BCC 1045
CTCTAAATTCTGCTGCACAAGGTGCATGTTCAGGGGGGGGTGGGGCTTACGCGGAAACATGGATCACAATTACTGCCGGATCAACAACAGCGGTCACAGTAGGCAGTGGAGGTACTGCTGGTGGTGCCAACTCAACGACTAGTGGTGGCGCGGGAGGGGCATCATCATTCGGTACTTATTTGGTCTGCCCAGGTGGTCAAGGCGGAACGACTACCGTACCTGGTGTGGGAGGCATAGCCCCGAGTTCAAATATCATTTCATGTAATGGACAATCGGGACAAGGTTCAACGACAAACCAAATATTAGGTGGTCAGGGAGGCTCAGCATTTTCGTCATTTGGTGGGTTAGCACACTTTGCGACCGCTGGTGATATTGGCGGGTATCCCGGAGGTGGTGGCGCGGGCGGTACCTCATCACAGTCAACATTTGGAGCGGGTAAAGGGGCGGCCGGATTAGTCATAATTGAGGAGTATGCATAATGACAATTGCAATGATGATGGGTAATTTCGCCTTAATAAAAGATGGTCAGGTTATCAACACAATTGTGTGGGATGGTGATGAAATTGACTTTGGCGAAGGGGTAACATCGGTTGAATTACCCGCTAATGTACAAGTTGAAGCGGGATACTCCTATGCAAACGGGTTTTTCACCGCTCCCCCACTGACAGCTGACCAAATTGCCGCCCAAAACGCCCAGAAACTTGCGGATAACTTGTCACAAAAAACGGCCTTGATGGATTTTTCCAGCGAGCGAATCTCAGTTCTGCAAGATGCTGTTGATTTGGATATGGCGACTGATGCAGAAACTGCGGCGTTGCCGCTGTGGAAAAAATATCGTGTGCTGCTGAGTCGGATTGATGCCAATACATCGGATGATGTTGTGTGGCCTGAAGCGCCATCATCTTAATCTCACATGCTGCCCCCTGGAGGAGGGGGCAGCATCGAGCTTACGTTAATTATGTAACAAAACTCAATTGGTAGTTGATGTTGAATTTAGTGGTGTTAAGATAATGCTGATTGACAAAATAGTGTTTTCGCAAGGAGTTGGCATGCATTCATTAGTACACCTAAATGCGGGCAATGAAGAGCTGCTTATCGCAGCCAATGACTCGAATGGTTTAGCTATTGATGGGGATAGTAGCGTAGCCCTGAACTCAAAATCACTCTCCAGAGTTACTAGCGTTTTGCCTGTTGCTACAGAATTCAATAGTGAAACATACGATATAAATAGAAAGCCTACTTATCCAATATTTCATTATTAATATAAGCACCCTAAAAAGGGTGCTTATATATTTAAATGTTTGACTTTATATCTTTTGCTATTATCTTATGAACTATCCCTTTATTAGGTAGAAGGATTTTTTCTAAATACTCCACCTCATTGCTTTTATCTTCAAGTGTTCCATCACTAAATTTATCTAGTAAAGACATGACACCAATAAAGTCGTTAGTTATGTGATTGCACTTTGCAGCAAGATATCCTAATTCGTTAAACTTGGCATGGTTTTCATTTTCTATAAAAATGGATGGTTTATGGAATAGGGGATATTCGACTATAAAAGATATCCCATCAGTGACAAGAACATCCGACCATTCAAATGAAGAAACATAGTCATAATCGAAGTCCGTACTGGTATTAACTAACGACTCCCATCTAGAGAGAAAATTATCAATACTATTTTTTGTTTCTTCAGACTTTGCTCGCATGAAATCAAAAAGAGCAGGGTGTGGTCTTAACTTTATATGAATGTTCTTATTTTCCTCAGCATAGCGCAAGAAGTCTAAATAGTTTTTATCGAATGTACCAAATGATAGCCATCCTTCATCTACGCTATGATGTGGAGCCCATAATATATTAATTGTTCGTTCTTTTTTATTAGTCCCTTCATAATTTCTAGTTTCTTTCATTTTAGTATGAATGTAATCCAGTTTCGGGTGTCCGAAATATCTGGCGTTCAATCCGCGCATGAGGGAGTTTTTGCACAATTCGGCATAAGCATGTTCTGTATCACAATAAATTCGCCAACTATTGTTGTGTAAGTCCTGGTTAGATTGGAAATCGAAATCAGTTCCCGATGAAATATTCTTTACTATATTTATTGCGTAGTATGGTACATAACACAACTTTGCAAAATTTATTTTATTTGAGCCAAATCCCGGAGGTATGTCATGATCCCATGGGGACTGCCTAAATATAACATCTGGCGATAATGTTGTGAGGATAGTAGATATATCTTTATCAGAGTAACTACTGATCCTCATATGATTTACACCGATTTTTGATAAGGCAGCACTGGTAATATCTTCACCAGAGTACCCCCCTACACCAGGGAATGATCTAGGGATGCTTGCGATAGTCACTCTCAAGTCAGGGTCGTTAGAAAATTCAAAGTACAAATTAGCAACTGAATACCATGTATTCATATTATGGATTAGAAATAATATGTGAGGCGCTACTTTATTATATTGATTTCGTTTTGAAATTATGTTTAAAATGCTCAGTATCGTTTTTGCTTCATCTCTTAAATCATTTGACTCTACTAAGTGTAGAGTTTCAGTGGATGTTTCTAATAATTTGTTGTTAGTTAAAAAAATTGAATCCAGCGATTTATTTATATC